>JADFGH010000277.1 GCA_022567775.1 Pseudomonadota bacterium
ATGAATAATCAGAACTGTCGTTTGAATGCTTCCCATCAGAACCTCAATTCAGCGCCCATGCTGCCTCGGCAATTGCCAGGAAATCGGCAGATTTCAATGACGCGCCGCCGATTAATCCACCGTCAATGTCCGGTTTGCCAAACAGCCCGGCCGCATTGTCTCCTTTTACGCTTCCGCCATACAATATTTTCACGGTAGCCGCGACATCCTGGTGCCGTGCGGCCAGTACCTCGCGAATGTGCCGATGTACGTCCTGAGCCTGTTGCGGCGTTGCCGTAAGCCCGGTGCCAATCGCCCAGACCGGCTCATAGGCAATAACCGCGCGACGAAACGCCTCAATGCCGGAACCGTCAACGACGGCATTCAGTTGTTCATCGATGACCGCTTCCGTCTGATTTGTCTCACGCTGTTGCTGCGATTCGCCGACGCAAAGCAGCGGGATCAGACCGGCATCCTGTGCGGCCTGAAACTTGGCCGCCACCGTCTCGCTCGATTCTCCCATGATGGCACGTCTCTCGGAGTGGCCGACGATTACGTACTTGCAACCGACGTCGCCGAGCATCGATGGGGCAGTCTCACCCGTGTAGGCGCCCGCTTCGTGCTGCGACACATTCTGGGCGCCCAGTGCAATACCGGTTCCCGATAATTTTGCAGCCATCGCAGCTAAATACGGAAAAGGCGGGCAGACCAGCAACTCAACCGAATCAGATTGCGGCATGCCGGCAATAATGCCGTCCACAAGTTCGGCATTGGCCGCATTGCTGCCGTTCATTTTCCAGTTTCCGGCTACGAGGTAACCGCGCATAAATCACGACTCAATCTGTTTAAAAGGCGCGCAAGGATACCGGGGCAAACCCGCCAAAGCAACGCGCGCGGAAATCTGGTTTTGGCAACCTGAGCGGATTCGTCAGGCTGCCGCCTCTGCAACAACAGACGCGAGCCGTTTGGCCAGGGTCAGGACCTGATGCTCGTTTTCCCCTTCGACCATGACCCTGATTACTGCTTCGGTTCCGGATGCCCGCAGCACAACCCGGCCGTTTTCCGCCAGCTCGGCCTCGGCCTGGGATACGGCATCGCGAATCGCGGGAGAGCTGTCCGGATCCAGCCGCTTGTCGGTCGGGACATTGAACATTTTTTGCGGATACCGGGACATACCGGACGCAAGTTCCGACAGTGGCTTGCCAGTCCGCCTCATAACCGCAAGTATCTGCAGTGCACTGACAAGTCCATCACCCGTCGTGGTCTGATCGAGGCAGATCACATGGCCGGATGTTTCCCCGCCGATGATGCCGCCGGTTTGCCGCAGCGTCTCGAGTACATAGCGGTCGCCAACGCTGGCACGCCTGAATTCGATTCCGTGGCGTTGTAGCGCATGCTCCAGACCCAGGTTGCTCATCACGGTGCCAACCACCGGCCCCCGCAGTTTGCCTTCCGCTTTTCTCGACGTCGCCAGGATGTACAGTAGCTGATCTCCGTCAGTGATCTGGCCGTTTTCATCGACCATAACGACGCGGTCACCATCGCCATCGAGTGCAATGCCTACATCGGCTTCGACCGCTGGCACTGTTTTTTGCAACAAGGCAGGTTCAGTCGAACCGCATCCATCGTTAATGTTGCGTCCGTTCGGCGAGCATCCAATCGTAATTACGTCGGCGCCAAGGTCGTTAAGCGTTCGTGGCCCGACCTTGTACCCGGCGCCGTTGGCACCATCGAATACCACCTTCATACCATCGAGATCAAGGTCATCGGGAAACGTTGCGGCGCAGAATTCCTGGTAGCGACTGCGCGCGGTGTCGATCCGCTTGGCCCTGCCAAGTTTTCCGGACTCCAGGGTAATCGCAGGTTTCTTCAGGACCTTTTCTATTTCCTCTTCAACCTCATCCGACAGCTTGGCGCCTTCACCGTCAAAAAACTTGATGCCGTTGTCGTAATAGGGATTATGGGATGCGCTGATAACCACGCCGAGATTAGCTTTGAATTCCTGCGTCAGGACCGCAATTCCCGGTGTCGGTAGCGGGCCCAGCAGCAAAACATCTGCACCGGCCGCGACAAACCCCGCCTCGAGAGCAGATTCGAACATGTAGCCAGACAGGCGGGTATCCTTGCCGATCAACACGGTGCCACCTTCAGGCACCAGGACCTGGGCGGCGGCGCTTGCGAGCCGTAACGCGAAATCGGCGTTCATCGGATCGGCGCCAACCGATCCTCTTATCCCGTCTGTCCCAAAAAATTTCTTACTCATTGACTGCTTACCTGGTCTGCCACCGCATCGAAAACCCTGAGGGCGTCAACGGTCGGCCCGACGTCATGCGTGCGGACGATGTTCGCCCCGTTCGACACGGCGATCACCGCTGCGGCCACGCCAGCTGCAACCCGCTGGCCTGCCTCTTTGCCGGTCAAATTGCCGAGTGTGCGTTTTCGCGATAAGCCTACCAGCAATGGCAGCTCCAGAGCGCGGAACTGGGCAAGATTTGCCAGAATTTTCAAATTGTGCTGGTCATTCTTGCCGAACCCGAATCCCGGGTCCACGATCAGCCGATCGGCATCGATTCCGGCCTCTCTGCAAGCCCCGATCCGTTCGCCAAGAAAATCAATGATTTCCCCCGGCAACTCCCGGTACTCCGGCCGAACCTGCATCGTCCACGGGTCCCCTTGCATGTGCATCAGGCAAATCGCTGCGTCCAGTCCGGCTGCCACTTCCATGGCGCCCTCTCGCTGCAGGGCGAAGACGTCGTTGATAAGCACCGCGCCTGCCGCGACTGCGGCCTGCATGACCTCTGGCTTGCTGGTGTCTACCGACACGGCGACATCGAAGCGTGCAGCAATCGACTCGATGACCGGCAGTATTCGCTCCAGTTCCTGCTGCACGGGCAATGGTTGTGCACCTGGCCTGGTCGATTCGCCACCTACATCAATAATGTCGGCGCCCTGCTCCGACATGCTGGCCGCTTGTTCAAGCGCAGCGTCAGCAGACAGAAACCGGCCGCCATCGGAAAACGAGTCAGGCGTGACGTTCAGGATTCCCATCACCCGGGATCGCCCGAGCGTCAGAATCCGCTCGCCAAGGCGAAGTTCCATCGATTGAACGCTCTGAATTGATTAGTGCTCGCTGGCGGGACCACCGATCGCGCCGACGGCAGCAGATTCCTTGCTTTTCTCGCCCGCGGCTGCCGTCGAATCGCCTGAATCATCCCAGTCCTCGGGCGGTGTCGGCTCACGCCCTTCCATGATCTCTTTCACCATGGAGTCATCGAGGGTTTCGTATTTCATCAGCGACCTGGCCATGAGATGCAGCTTATCTTCGTGCTCTTCGAGGATCGATCTTGCTCGCTCGTAATTGCGATCGATGATCCTCCGAACTTCTTCATCGATGACGTGTACCGTTACGTCAGATACCTGCTTGTGCTGCGTAATAGAGCGGCCGAGAAATACTTCGCCTTCTTCTTCACTGTAGGTCAGTGGTCCGAGCTTTTCGGACAAGCCCCACTTCGTCACCATGTTTCGCGCAATTTCAGTCGCACGCTCGATGTCGTTCGACGCCCCGGTTGTCACCTGATCCGGGCCGAGCGTCATTTCCTCGGCAATACGTCCGCCGAACAACGTTGAAATATTACTTTCCAGTGTCGACTTGGATACGCTGTATTTATCTTCTTCCGGCAAGTACATCGTCACGCCAAGCGCGCTGCCACGGGGGATGATCGTTA
>JADFGH010000278.1 GCA_022567775.1 Pseudomonadota bacterium
GTGTGGTGCGCTACCAGGCTGCGCCACGCCCCGACCGTGCTCATAAGCAAACGAGTGCGGCAATGATACTTGCCGCCCCCGATACTTGAAAGGCTTATATTAGCGACGCAGGATCTTAAGAACTTGTTCAAGTTCTATGCGTAACTGTTTGATAATTTGCTGACTTTGACTGACATCCGTCTTCGCCTGATCACCCGTCAGGCGCTGCCTGGCACCGCCGATCGTAAACCCGTCGTCATACAGAAGACTCCGGATCTGGCGGATTATCAGGACGTCCTGACGCTGATAGTAGCGGCGGTTACCCCGCCGCTTCACAGGTTTCAGCTGCGGAAATTCCTGCTCCCAGTAACGCAAGACATGCGGCTTGACAGCACACAGGTCACTTACTTCACCAATGGTGAAATAGCGTTTTCCAGGTATTGGCGGTAGTTCGTCGTTATTCCCCGGTTCCAGCATAGGCCTCTACTCGGGCTTTTAGTTTTTGTCCTGGCCTAAATGTCACAACACGACGTGCTGTGATGGGAATTTCTTCTCCCGTTTTTGGGTTTCGGCCTGGACGTTCGTTTTTATCCCGAAGATCAAAATTTCCAAACCCCGAAAGTTTGATCTGCTCCCCTACTGCGAGTGACGCACGCAGCTCTTCAAAATACAAATCGACAAGCTCACGCGCTTCCCGCTTGTTCAATCCCAGTTCATTGAACAGGGATTCCGCCATATCCGCTTTTGTCAGTGCCATTCGTTCTAGTCTCTTAGTACTGCGGCGAATTCCTGCTGTAATTTACGCACCGCTGCTGACATTGCGGCGTCTGCATCATCGTCAGTAAGGGTGCGGGATGTTTCCTGTAAAATCAAGCCTAAAGCGACGCTTTTTAGCCCTGCTTCTATTCCTGGGCCCCTGTAAACGTCAAAAATTCTGACATTCTGAATCAAATCCGGAGCCGCAGACTCCACAGCAGCGACCAGATCGGCAGCGACGACTTTGTCATCGACGACCACTGCAATATCGCGGCGAATCATCGGAAACCGTGAGACATCAAGCGCAACAGGCACTGTCGTTGCGAAAGCACGCTCCGTGTCCAACTCAAAAACAAGTACGCCCTTGTCCAGATCAAAAGTCTTCGCAATATCCGGGTGTAATTTGCCGATAACACCAACGACATCATTGTCGCGCAGAATGTTTGCCACTTGCCCCGGCTGCAGCGCCGGGTGTTCGGCCGCTATAAAATCAAATTTTGATGTGGGCCCGGCCATCTCCAGTAACGAGACAACATCTGACTTTATGTCAAAAAAATCAACGCTCTGTGCGCGACTTGCCCACTGTTCCGGAGCCGTATCGCCATAGGCAAGGCCTGCGACTCGCATCACTTCCCGGGGCGCTTTTAATGTTCCGTGAAAGGTCTTGCCGATTTCGAAAATTCGTACGCGTTCCTGCTGACGTGCAACGTTCGACGATGCAGTAGCAAGAAGTCCGGGCCATACCGAACTGCGCATTACAGACATTTCTGACGATATCGGATTACTCAAAATAAGTTTGGATGCTGTTCCCGTGATGCGTGTATTGATTTCCTGCCCGACAAAACTGTAGGTAATAACTTCCTGGTAGTCGCGTGCAACAAGCGTGTTTGCCACCAGGTCGAGATCAATTCTTGTTTCCGTTGCCATGGCGAGTGGTGTTTCGGCGATTGCCGTGACCTCGGGTATCTCGTCATAGCCAAAAATGCGGGCGACTTCCTCAACCAGTGCATCTTCGACATCAATATCAAACCGGTAACTGGGAATTGCCACGCTCCAGCCTTCAGCATGATCAGTCGTTGCCAGTCCGAGATTGGTCAGAATCTCACTGACACGGCCGCCCTCGATTTCAGTGCCAAGAACTTTTTTCAGGCGTGATTTTCGGAGCAGCAAGGGCACGTTTTTCGGTAAGTGTTCGGCAACGACGTGATCCGAAAGAGGGCCCGCTTTACCGCCGGCAATTTCGAGCAACAACGCTGTCGCGCGTTCGATTGCCCGCGCCTGTCCGGCGGGATCGACGCCGCGCTCGAACCTCAGTGACGCATCCGTATGCAACGCATATTGCCTGGCCCTGCCCGCCATGAACTCCGGCGGCCAGAATGCGGCCTCGAAAAATACATCTGTCGTGTTCTCGCTGACTGCCGTGGACAGACCACCCATGATGCCGGCCAGTCCGATCGGGCCTGAATCATCGGTGATCACCAGCGTGTTCGTGTTGACCACGATCTCGCGCTCGTCGAGCAAGGTCACCTTTTCGCCGGATTTGGCCAGTCTCGGGCGAATCGGGCCCTGGAGGAGACGCAGATCGTAGGCGTGCAGCGGCTGGCCAAGCTCCAGCATGACGTAATTCGTGACATCGACGACCGGATGAATGGCCCGCAGGCCACTGCGCCGCAGTCGCTCGGTCATCCAGATCGGCGATTTGGCGCCAACATCAATATCCCTGATGACCCTGCCCGCGAATCTCGGGCAACCCTCGGGAAACGCCAGCTCGACCGGGTATTCGTCCCTGATCGTTCCTTTGACCGCATCGACCGAGGCATCTTTGAGCGGCGTTGCGGTCATCGCGGCAACCTCACGCGCAATGCCGAGCACGCTGAAACAGTCGCCGCGGTTTGGCGTCAGATCCAGATCGAAGGTGTTGTCCGGCAAATCAAGATACTCACTTAATGCCTGGCCGGTCGTGGCGTCTGCCGGTAGTTCGATGATGCCCTCCGCATCGTCGCCCAACCCAAGTTCAATGGCCGAGCAGAGCATGCCATTTGATTCGACGCCGCGAATCTTCGCTTTTCGAAGTTTCACGCCATTCGGCAACTTTGTACCCGGCGGCGCAAACGGACTCTTCATGCCTGCGAAAACATTCGGCGCCCCGCAAACAACTTCCACTGGATCGCCCTCGCCGGTCGACACTTTGCAAACACTCAGCTTGTCGGCATTCGGATGTTTTTTGACATCCAGTACGTCGCCAACGACGACACCGTCCAGGCCATTACCCTGCACTTCGACGGCATCGACTTCGTGTCCTATCATCGTGAGACGATGGGCAAGCGCATCGGTATCGAGCGCGGGATCAACCCATTCGCGTAACCATTTCTCAGAAAATTTCAAGCATCAACTCCGCGTCATCGAAACTGGCGCAGGAAGCGCAGGTCGTTTTCAAAGAAGGTCCTGAGGTCACTTATGCCATAGCGCAACATCGCCAAACGATCTATCCCCATGCCGAACGCATAGCCGGTGAACTCTTCAGGATCGACGCCGGCGTTTTCCAGTACATTCGGATGCACCATGCCGCAACCGAGAATCTCAAGCCATTTGCCCTCTTCCCACTCGACGTCCACCTCGGCCGATGGCTCAGTGAACGGAAAGTAGGATGCGCGAAAACGCAGCGTCGCCTTACGCTCAAAATAGTTTTCGACGAACTGGTGCAGCACTGCCTTCAAATTAGCGAAACTGATGCCCCTGTCGATAACGAGGCCTTCGACCTGGTGAAACATCGGCGTGTGTGTCTGATCGGAGTCGCAGCGATACACGCGGCCCGCTGCAATAATGCGGATCGGCACGCCCTCTTCCACCATCGACCGGATTTGCACAGGTGAGGTATGAGTCCGCAGCAGTTTGCCGCCCGGAAAGTAGAACGTATCGTGCATCGCACGGGCCGGATGATTCTCGGGAATATTCAGCGCCGTGAAAT
>JADFGH010000279.1 GCA_022567775.1 Pseudomonadota bacterium
TTAACCTTGATCGCTCGCTGGGGCGAGCTCCTACAGGCGAGCTCCTACAGGCGGGCGAAAATATGTCACGTGCCCTCGATAGCGATATTGGTCTTCTCACCATCGAGCCGGGCAACGATAACGGCGCAACAGGCGTCGCCGAAGATGTTGACGCTCGTGCGCAGCATGTCGAGTATCCGGTCAAATACCAGCAGTACGCCGATCGCCTCTACGGGCAGGCCAACCGCACCGAGGATGATCGCGATCGCGACCAGTGACGCTGACGGTACGCCGGCAACACCGATTGACGTCATCAGGGCGATGAACACGATCGAAAACTGAATACCGAATGTCAGTTCGAGGCCATATGCCTGCGCCAGAAACATGGCAGCCGCACATTCATAAAGCGCCGTGCCATTCATGTTGACGGTTGCACCGAGCGGCAATACGAAACTTGAAATCTTGTTCGATACGCCTGCATTTTCTTCGACACACTCGATCGTGATCGGCAGGGTTGCGGACGATGACGAGGTAGAGAAAGCCGTCAGCATGGCCGGCGCCATTGCTGGAAACATCTTGTAGGCATTGACCTTGCCAACGAAGCGCAGGAACAGCGGCAGGATGATCGTAACGTGGATTGCCAGTGCAATGATGACCGTCACTGCGAACACCGCCAGCGGCTCTACCGCCCGGAAGCCGGCCTTCGCGACCACCGCGGAGACCAGTCCGTAGACGCCGATCGGTGCGAACTTCATGATCCATGAGGTCATGCGCATCATGACGTGAAAAACGCTGTCCCAGAACTTGAATAAGGGCTCCGCCCGTTCATGCGACAGTTGCGTGATGAAATAACCGAACAACAGCGCGAAGAAGATGATGCCGAGCATCTGGCCTTCGGCCGCGGCCTTCACGATGTTCGGCGGGACCATGCTATGAAAAACATTGGCGACGTCTCCGGGACCTCTGCCCTCTGCCACCTTGGCGATCTCTGCGCCGGAACTATCGAGCGCCAGTAACTCACCGGCCGGCTCACCATCGACATAGCCCGGACCGATCAGGTTGATCAGGATCAAACCGACCAGGATCGCGGCCAGTGTCGTGGTTGCATAAAACGCCAGGGTGCGCCCGCCGAGCGCGCCGAGATTGCCGCCGGAACCGATGCCGGCAACGCCGATGATGATCGATGACATGATCAGCGGAACGATGATCATCTTCAGTGCGTTAAGGAATAACGAGCCCACATATTCGAAGAATCCGATGACGCTGATGCCGAAGACCGACGGATCCTCAACACCGGATGCGATAGCAGAATTGACGACCCAGCCAGACAGGCCAGCCAGTCCGATGGCAATCAGAATCTGCCAGTGAAGTTCGATTTTCTTCATCAACCGCCCCCGACGATCAAGCGTTGTTGTTATTTTTTGCCGCTACTGTGAAATGCTTGTCAGTAGCGTTGATCATACGGTGCTTACTGGAATAAATCCTGCTGCTGCAGCGCCTCATCGCTTCTTTCGATGCTTGCACGTTGCCCCAGTTCAGTGACATATGCGCTGAAATCGGCGGCACCGGATTTTGCTTCCAGATCGTCTTTGCGAGCGTCCCGATCGGCAAGCGGAATGGCTTCGGGCCGCCCGGGAATGACTGCCGTTATCATGAAGACCGCGTAATCGCCGGTTGTCGTCATCGCGCTGTCGATGCGTGCGTTGCCAGGCGCCGGTTTCCTGGCCCGGAAGATCTTGTTCAGCACCCCCGCATCGATCGCCTCATCCTGCCGGCCGACAATAACTGACGGCGTTACCACAGCCTCAACATTGTTCGCGGCCGCAGCGAATGTCTGGCCATCCTTCAATGCCTCGCTGAATCGCCGCGCGCGGTCCTGAATCATATTCAGCGCACGCTCCGATTGCAGCGTGAACGTGATTTCGTCACGGACGTCATCGACTGTCTTGCGGACCTCCGGGTGATACGCCTTCACTTGAATAACCGCCGTTCGATTGATGTCGATCTCGATGACATCACTGATTTGTCCGTCGGTCAGAACACTCTCGTCGAACACCGCGTCTATGACGGCCTGGCTGCCACCAAACGGCGCCCCACCGGTGCGCGTGTAACCCGTTGCAAGGGCGACCTCCAGGCCGCTGGTTTCAGCCATGACCTGCAACTCGTTAACATCGAACAGCGCGTCAGTGAGCGTCCGCTGCAGCTCGAGGAATTCGGCGTCGGCCGCCCGGGTCTTGAGCTCGCCCTCGAGTTCACCGCGCACCTCGTCGAGCGCCAGGGGGCCGCCACCGGCAATGCTGTCGAGCCGCACCACGTGAAAGCCGAAATCACTTCTGACAGGGCCCTGAATCTCGCCTTCGCGCATGGCAAATATCGCATCACCAAGGGCACCCGGCATCTGCGATTGCAGAATGGTGCCCAGATCGCCGCCCTGCTCAGACGTGCCGCCGTCTTTCGAATACTGACGAGCGAGATCCTCGAACGGCTCGCCTGCCCTGGCACGCGCTGTCAGCGCGGCAGCCTGCTCCTCGGCAGCCGCTTCATCGTCATCAAACGTTATCAGGATGTGCCTTGCCCGACGTTGCTCATCGTGCTGAAAGCGATTCGTAGACTCCTCGTAATACTCAAGGAGTTCTGCTTCGGATATTTCGATCGCCTGCATCAGCACATCGCGACGTAACTCGATGTACTCGAAGTCAACGGTCTCGGGCGAGAGGAAGGCATTGGGCCGCGCATCGTAGTAGGCCGTGATGTCCTCTTCCTTTACGACTACCGTTTCGGCCAGTGCAGCCACATCAAAGGTCGCAATTGACACCTGTCGTTGTTCACCAAAAAGGTTCAGGTAGCGGCGATATTCGGCCGGCGTCACAAATGCAGTCGCGCCGATCCCGCGCTGCAACTGACTGACGCGAATGCCCTGACGTTGCTGCGCCTCGAACACGCTTGCATCCTGCGCCGTTTGGTCAAGCCAGGTGTAGTAAAGGTCCTTGACGAAAACACCACCTTCCTGAAACTGCGTCGCACCCTGAATCAGTTCGGTGACCATCGCATCGTCGATCCGGTAGCCGGATTTCGCGACATGCACCCGAACCAGCGTGTCACGGATCAATCCTTCCAGGATGCCTCTCTTGATCGAGGTCAGGTATTCGGCAGGCAGCTCGCCGAACTCCGACAACTGCAGCAGCTGATTCTGGTAGGCGTTCTCAAGTTGAAACTGAGAAATTTCTACATCGTTGACCCTGGCGGCCCATCCGGCCGACAGGAAGTTGAAGTTGCTGATGCCAAAGAAGGCGAACGGCACGAAGATGATGGCCAGTAAGGCCATCGCAAAACCACCGGTTAATCGGTCACGAATTTTTTGCAGCATAGCGGTAAGTCAGGTCGATGAATGGTGCCTGCAGCAGTGGACTGCCAGGGCCTAAAATGGTTCGCAAGGGCGAATTTCAGGCGTCGGATGATACTTGAGCGCCAGCGTCAGGCCAAGCGCCGGTTCGCCCGCTGGGGCGGGCTCCTACGGTTCTTGGTCCGCCCATTATTGCCCGGTTGCGGTGGGCTTCGACAAATGTGTCGTAGGAGCCCGCGCCGGTTCGCGGCTGTAGCAGCGAATACATCGCCCGCTTAGGAAGGGCTCCTACGGTTCTTGCTCCGCCCATTATTGCCCGGTTGCGGTGGGCTTCGACAAATGTGTCGTAGGAGCCCTTCCTAAGCGGGCGAATTGAGC
>JADFGH010000280.1 GCA_022567775.1 Pseudomonadota bacterium
CAGGTACTCCGCACGATCCGCGAATACCCGTTTCTCCATTTCTGCAACCAGGTGCACATACTGCGGCGAATTGGGTGCGACGCCGTCGAAATAATGTGCAAGATAATCTTTCATTTTTAATAACTGGACGACCGCAAAACCACCAGAGCTGGGCGGTGGTGCAGACAGGATTTCGTAATCGCGCCAGTCGGCGCGGAGTGGTTCCCGCCACACAGCTTCGTACGCGGCCAGGTCCTCCATCGTGATCAGACCGTCGCTCCTGGCCATCTGTTCGACGATCAACTCGGCGGTTTTTCCCCGGTAGAATTCGTCATGACCGGACTCGGCGATGCGCCGCAATGTTGCAGCGAGTTCGGGCTGTTTAAATAACTCATCTGTACTGATAGCGCCGAAGTATTCACTGAAGTTGGTGTGATCACGAAACTGCTCATAGTGATCGCGAATATCATTCACAAGAATTTCAGCGGGGAGGAAACCGGTTTCAGCCAGTTCCGCCGCCGGCAGAACTACGTCTTTCCAGGATAAATTGCCGTAGCGCTGATGTGCTTTCCATAGTCCCGCGACCGTGCCGGGAACCGCTACGGCCTGGGCACCGATCAGGGTGGCATTGGGAATGACCTCGCCATGCTCGTCGAGATACATGTCGCGATGTGCAGTGACTGCAGCCTTTTCCCGGTAATCGAGGAACGATGCTTCGCCGTCCATCTGCAAAAGCATGAAGCCGCCACCGCCGATGTTGCCGGCATCGACATAGGTTGCGGCGAGCGCAAATCCTGTCGCTACTGCGGCATCCACCGCGTTGCCGCCTTGTCTCAGTACTCGTGCAGCGATATCCGCGGCGTAAGCGTCGGCAATAGCAACCGCCGCCTGGCTGGTAATGACCTCCGGTTTGGTCGTCTCAGCAGTTTCGCCAGCCGGTTGCGTGCAAGCAGTGAATAGCAGGCAAAGCACAGCAACGACGGGCTGAATGATCCTGGAAAACGTCATGGTGTCAGGATTGCGAGCGATACCAGTCGACGCCGTCGCCGTCCCGCCCAACCATCAGCCGATCCTGGTTGACCAGGTAGTGAAGATGAGCGATTGATTCGCCGGTCGCCATGATCAGGTTGTGCTTGGTGATCTTGCTCTTAAAGAGGGCCGGAAAAACATCGACCGCACGCTTCGGTTCGGCGCAAATCTTCTCCAGTTTGTTGAGACAGTCAACATGCTCTGCGATCAGGGCGTCGAGGCGTTCATGGGCGCCGCGAAACGGTTTTCCATGCGCCGGAAGTACCAGCACGTCCGCGGCAATTCGGCTTTTCAGCATGCTAAGTGAGTCAAGCCAGTCCGCCAGTGGATCTGCACCCGGTTCGGTCGGGTAGACGCTGACGTTCGAGGAAATTGTTGGCAGGAGCTGATCACCGGAGATCAGGAGGTTGGCCTCGGTGCAATAGAGACAGGCGTGCTCCGGAGAATGGCCGCGTCCAACGATGACTTCCCAGTGATGGTCGCCGATCTGCAGCGTTTCACCGTCCTTGAGGCGTACATACGACTCCGGCAGTTCGGTAACATACTTGCCAAACATACCGAACATCTTGTGGTAGTACGCCAACTGATCCGGCAAGAATCCGGCCGCTGTATAAAAGCGATCGCCTTCCGGCGGCGTCTCGCGCCCGGTGTCGGCTACCAGGATGCGGCACAGGAAATACTCTTCACGTGACATCCAGAGCGGAACATCGAAGTGCCCGGTAAGCCAGCCGGCGCACCCTACATGATCCGGGTGCAGGTGCGTAACGAGAACGCGTTTGACTGGCTGATCCTGCATCACTTCGGTGAATGTCTTTCGCCAGACTGCCCGGGACTCGTCGACATCGACACCGGTGTCCACTATTGCCCAGCCGTCGCCGTCTTCCAGCAGCCATAAATTGATATGGCCAAGTGCAAACGGCAGCGGCATGCGTAACCAGACGATACCCGGCGCAACCGCCATCGTCTCGCCGGCCTCGGGTCGCTCGGAAAATTCGTAGGCGATCGGGTCTTTGAGTTTTACGGCAAGCATCAGCGCATCATCGCACGTGGTGACAGGAAATACTCAAGTGTTGCGGAACATCGCGCAAGCAGACAATCGGAAAGTCAGGCTGCCTGGCTCGTTACCTGCATGTATCCAGTAAGTTTCGATGCGATCCGGGCGCGCGCTTTTTCGGCAGCCTCTTCCTTGACCGGACCATAGCCGCGTATCTCCAGGTACTCGTTTACGATTTCGATAGCGAGATTGATATTGTGCAGTGAAAGATGCTGCAGCAGGATCTCGACATTTTTTTCGAACTCGCCGATCAGCGCGCGTTCCATGCGTCGCTCAGCGGTCATGCCGAACAGGTCGAAACGCGTTCCGCGAAGCTTGCGCAGCCGCGCAAGCAATCGAAAAGCCGGGATCATCCATGCACCAAACTCCCGTTTTCGCGGACGGCCCCGGGCATCGACGCCGCGACTCAATAACGGTGGCGCGAGGTGAAACCGCAGCCTGGCCTTGTCACCATAGTCCCTCCGCACTTTTTCAAGAAAGCCGGTAGCCGTATGCAGCCTGGCTACTTCATACTCATCTTTATAGGCAAGAGTCTTGAAGTAACTGCGGGCGGAAGCCTCGGTTAGTGGCAGCTTATCGCCGCCACCAACAGCCGTTTCAGTTTGCCGGACTCTTTCGACGAGATCGGTAAATCGCCTGGACAGTGCCTGGTCCTGGTAATCCACCAGGAAATCGGCCCTGCGGCGGATGATCTCGTCCAGCGACTCGATGCCGGTAACAGTCTGCTGCGGATCCGCAATTTGCTCCTGCACGAATTCCGGGCTGGTGGCTGCGATGCGACCCCAGCCAAAGGCCTTTTTGTTCTGTTCGACCTCTACGCCATTCAGTTCGATTGCGCGCAGCATCGCGCCCAGTGATATTGGCAGCAGACCCTTTTGCCAGGCGTAGCCAACCATCAATACGTTCGAATAAATCGTGTTGCCAAGCAGCGACTCCGTCAGCTGATTTGCCGCGATTGTCGACAGATTCTGTTTGCCCACCACATTTTGTATCGCCTCGACTCTGTCTGACGCCTTTAGATTGGCATCGCGGAACTTGACAAAGTCGGCGGTCGACATTTCGGTCGTGTTCAACACGACACGCGTATGTCCTTTGCGCATGGTGCTCGAGGCTTTCGGTGACGAGCTGACAACGAGGTCACAACCAATTAGCGCGTCCGCCTGCTGTTCGTCGATGCGCACCTGGTTAAGTTCGGCTGGATCGTGTGCGATGCGTATGTAACTCAGCACGGGGCCGAATTTCTGTGCAAAACCCATGAAGTCCAGCACACTGGCGCCTTTACCTTCAAGGTGGGCCGCCATTGTAATCAACGCGCCGACCGTAATGACGCCGGTACCGCCAACGCCTGTCACCAGCAGATCGTAAGGCTCCTCGAGAGTCGGTGCTTCCGGGAGCGGCAGCGACGCGAGTTTTTCCTCAGGAAAATCGCCATCCCTGGCCTTGTTGCCTTTGACGCGATCGCCGCCCTCGACAGTGACGAAGCTCGGGCAGAATCCGTTGATGCAGGAGAAATCCTTGTTGCAACTGTTCTGATCGATTTGTCGTTTGCGGCCAAACGGCGTTTCCTTTGGTATGACGGACAGGCAGTTCGATTCGATGGAACAGTCGCCACATCCTTCGCAAACGAGATCAT
>JADFGH010000281.1 GCA_022567775.1 Pseudomonadota bacterium
CTGACGTTGCTCCAGGAGTTGATCAATGTCGAGCTGATCGAGGTCGGTCAGGTATTTCAGCAAGGCATTGCGAATGACATCTGCCGTCGCAGACGGATCGCGATGTGCGGCCCCCAAAGGTTCCGGCAGAACTTCGTCGACCAGGCCGAATCCGTTGAGGCTTTCTGCGGTAATGCGCATTGCCTCCGCTGCTTCTTTTGCTTTTTCCGTACTTTTCCAAAGGATCGATGCACAGCCTTCGGGAGAAATAACGGAATAAATACTGTATTGCAGCATTAACAGGCGGTCACACACGCCGATGGCCAGCGCGCCACCCGAACCACCCTCGCCGATAACAACACTGATAATCGGTGTGCGTAATTTCGCCATAAGATACAAGCTCTGCGCTATGGCCTGACTTTGCCCGCGTTCCTCGGCGCCAACGCCCGGATAGGCGCCAGGCGTGTCGATCATTGTCACGATCGGTAGCGAAAATTTTTCCGCCATTTTCATCAGCCGCTGTGCCTTACGATAACCCTCGGGTTTGGGCATGCCGTAATTACGCCGCACACGTTCCTTGGTATCGCGGCCTTTCTGGTGACCAATGAACATTACCGGCCGGCCATCAATTCTACCAATACCGCCGATGATGGCCGGGTCATCCGCGAACATGCGGTCGCCATGCAATTCCTGAAAATCCGGCGCGATCAGGCTGAGATAATCCGCGGTATACGGACGCAGCGGATGGCGCGCAATCTGCGTAATTTGCCATGGGCCGAGTTTCGAAAAAATGCTCCTGGTCAGCGCCTCGCTCTTGCTCTTGAGACGCGTGACTTCTTCGTTGATATTGATCTCTGCATCGTCACCGATGAACTTAAGCTCGTCGATTTTTGCTTCGAGCTCTGCGATCGGTTGTTCGAAATCAAGGAACTTCAGGTCCATAACAAATTATTCAATCTGTAGCGCAGGCACAATCGCCATCGGCCCCGAAAAAAACCTGCAATTTGCGGTCAGGGCAGATGGCGTAAAAAAGGACTCTACATCATTTCCCGGCCGGGCGCGTAGAGCAATCGGACACTATTCTGACCCAGCAATTCAGTCAGCTTGTCCCTCAGTTCGCGGCTTGGGCGCACCGCCCATTCCGGCCCGAGACTCAGGCGGGCAGCAGCATCACTTCCCACATATTGCACAGCAACATCGCAATTACCCTCCCGGTACGGCAGGAGCACATCGTGCAACCGGTTCAGGAGACTCTGGCCCTGCCCGTTCGGTACGAGGCTAAGGATCATGCTTCTCGCACTCATCTCAATGACGCGATCGATATGTACGACGTTTTTCGCATTGACCTGCCAGCCACCGGCAAAATCGTCATACCGCAAAGTGCCGGTGACGACGACAATCTCATCCTTGATCAGAAGATGCCGAAATTCCTGGAAGGCTTCGCTGAACAGGCTGACATCCAGGCGACCGCTGTCATCATCGAGGATTACAGTCACACGATTGCCGCGTTTTCGCACATCCATGATAAGCCCGGCAACGGTTACCTCGCGTCGTTGCTGCGCGTAGTTACGTTCGCCACTGCTGGTCTGCGGCGGCGGCTCGGACGAAATTTTGGCAAGCTTGTCGTCTACAAGATGCTTGGCATCTCGTCGCACTGCATTGAACGGGTGCCCGGTCAAATAAAGACCCAATGCTTCTTTCTCAAAGGCAAGAAACTCGCGATCCGTCCACTCCACAAGCTGTACCTGCTCAACCGGAGTTGCCAGTTGCGACACCTCTGCGATTCCGAACATGTCGTTCTGACCTGCAGCTTTCGCACGCGCCTCCTGATCAGCGCTTTTCAAGGCCTCGGGCAGTTCATGCATTAAACTGCGTCGTGTTTCGCCAAAGGTGTCCATCGCACCGGACTTGATCATCGCCTCGAGTGCGCGCCGGTTTATTTTTTCCAGTTCGACGCGACGGCAAAATTCTGCAATGTTTTTGAAGTCACCGTTTTGTTCACGTTCGGCGATGACGGCATCCACTGCGTTTCGCCCTAATCCCTTGATCGCTCCCAGCCCATACAGAATTGACTCATCGTCGGCAACGTTGAACTGGTAGGCGGACTGATTGACATTCGGTCCCAACAAATTCAGACCCAATTTTCGGCAGTCATCCTTGATCATGACGAGGCGATCTGTGTGATCGAGATCGGCACTCATAACCGCTGCCATGAATGCTGCCGGGTAATGCGCCTTCAGCCAGGCAGTCTGGTATGCGAGCAGCGCATAGGCGACGGAATGCGACTTGTTAAAGCCGTATCCTGCAAATTTCTCCATCAAATCGAAAATTCGCGTTGCCGTAGATTTTGCGACACCGCGCTCGGTTGCGCCATCGATGAAAACCTCGCGCTGCTTCGCCATTTCCTCGGGCTTCTTCTTGCCCATCGCACGTCGCAGCAAGTCAGCGCCGCCAAGCGTGTAACCGGCCAGTACCTGCGCGATCTGCATGACCTGCTCCTGGTACAGGATTACGCCGTAAGTCGATTCCAGGACTGACTTAAGATCAGGATGCAGGTAGTCGATTTCCCGATTGCTGACATCATGCTTGCGGGAAATAAAGTCGTCGACCATGCCCGACTGGAGAGGACCGGGACGGAACAGGGCAACCAGCGCAACCAGATCCTCAAAGTGATCCGGCTGCAACCGTTTGACAAGATCGCGCATACCGCGAGACTCGAGCTGGAACACTGCCCTGGTCTTACACGCCCGCAGGAGTTCAAACGTCTTCGCATCCTGCATCGGGATTTCCCTGATATCAATCTGTGTGGCAGGGTCACGGGATTTTATGATCTGAACCGCCCAGTCGATGATCGTAAGCGTCTTTAGTCCGAGGAAATCGAATTTAACGAGACCGGCCGCCTCGACATCGTCCTTGTCGAACTGTGTCACGACATTCGCGCCGCCTTCTTCGCAGTACAGCGGCGTAAAGTCCGTCAGTTTGTCGGGAGCGATAACGACACCGCCCGCATGTTTGCCGGCATTGCGTACGAGGCCCTCAAGCGATTTTGCAAGATCGATAATCGACCTGACGTCCTCGTCGTCCTGGTACATCCTCGCGAGTTCGTCTTCCTGATCCAGCGCCTTGTCCAGCGTTATGCCGATTTCGAAAGGAATCTGCTTTGCGATGCGGTCGACAAATCCGTACGGTTGTCCGAGCACTCTGCCCACATCACGAATCACCGCCTTGGCGGCCATCGTGCCGTAAGTGATGATCTGCGAGACCCGATCCCTGCCGTACATTTCCGCGACGTAATCAATGACGCGGTCGCGACCTTCCATGCAAAAATCGATGTCGAAGTCGGGCATCGATACGCGTTCAGGATTCAGGAAGCGCTCGAACAGCAAGTCATACTCCAGCGGATCGATGTCGGTGATGCCCAGCACGTACGCAACCAGCGAACCTGCACCGGAACCGCGACCGGGCCCGACGGGAATGCTCTGCTCCTTCGCCCAGCGAATGAAGTCGGCAACAATCAGGAAGTAGCCTGCAAAACCCATGTCGCAGATAACGGTAAGTTCGTCGGTCAGGCGAGATTGGTACGGTGCTGCAACCACGTCTCTCTTTTCGCTGGCGACAGATTCTTTCGCGAATTTTCTGTCCAGAAATTGTTGCAGACCACGTTTTGACTCGGCCTCGACATAGGTCTCCGTCGTCTGCCCTTGCGGCACCGGAA
>JADFGH010000282.1 GCA_022567775.1 Pseudomonadota bacterium
GGCCGGTTTGTAGTCATGGGCACCCGCGGACAAGGTGATAATTCGCTGAAAGGCCGCAATCAGAAATGCCGCCGTTTTGCCAGTGCCGGTTTGCGCCTGCCCCGCCACATCCCGCCCAGCCAGCGCGATTGGCAGGCTCACCGCCTGTATCGGCGTGCAGAACTGGAAGCCCTCATCCCGGATTCCGGCATGCAGGCTTGCATCTAGCTCCAAGGTATCGAATCTGAGTTCGCTCAGATGGCTATCGGTCATTGAATTCTGTTGAGGAAATGTGGGTCAGGGGCTTGCAAAATGCTTCGTGAAGAGGTCAAATTGGCGCAACATCGACGCGACAACCGTCGCACGTGCCAGTTTCGCCATCATCGAAATCCAAGAGAAGCCGCGATAAAGCTGCGACATATTGCCTGATTGAAGAGGCAGCGTCATCCATTTTCAAATGTTCGCCCGGATCAACTAGGTACCTGGCGGGCAATATCAAATCAAATTCCAGTCTTATGCATATGGAGGTAAGAGCCGGTGAGCGACAAAATCGTGCACACCAACGATGACAACTTCGATGCAGATGTTCTGCAGTCCGAGAAACCTGTACTTCTGGATTTCTGGGCCGAGTGGTGCGGCCCGTGCAAGATGATTGCGCCTTTACTGGCCGAGGCCGCGGACGAATACGCGGACCGTATGACGGTCGCCAAACTGAATATCGATGAGAATCCGAACACCCCGCCAAAGTTCGGTATTCGCAGCATTCCAACACTAATGCTTTTCAAAGACGGCGCGGTGCAGGCACAAAAACTGGGCGCCATGTCGAAATCACAACTGACCGAGTTTCTGGAATCTAATCTGTGAGAGGGTACTTGGGTAATCAAACAAGAAGTCGTCCAAAACAGTCGGCGAAATCAAAAAGTGCAAACGGCCAGGGCAACCGCCGTCGAAGAAGAAGACCTCATTCTGAAGTCTACCCGGACGACGATGGCAACCTGGAAGTCATTCCCGCCGATCAGCTGGAGCTGACCAAAAACGCGATGAACCTGACGGAGCTGAAAACCCGTTCGGCTGCTGCATTGGTGGAATTGGGCCAGGAACTGGGCCTCGAGAGCCTGGCCCGTTCCCGCAAGCAGGACATCATCTTTGCCATTTTGAAGGCACATGCGAGGAATGGCGAAGATGTTTACGGTGACGGCGTGCTCGAGATACTGCAGGATGGCTTCGGCTTCCTGCGTTCCGCCGATAGCTCTTACCTGGCAGGTCCTGACGACATTTACGTGTCGCCCAGCCAGATCCGCCGTTTCAGCCTGCGGACCGGCGACACCGTTTCTGGCCTGATCAGGTCGCCCAAGGACGGCGAACGCTATTTCGCGCTACTCAAAGTCGGCGAGATCAATCACGATGCGCCGGAGAATGCGCGTAACAAAGTACTCTTCGAAAATCTGACGCCGCTGTTCCCGCATGAGCGTCTCGTGCTGGAACAGGGCAACGGCAGTACCGAGGACCTGACCGCCCGTATCATCGATATGGTTGCGCCGGTCGGCAAAGGACAACGCGGTCTGATCGTATCGCCGCCGAAAGCCGGTAAGACGATGTTGTTGCAAAACATTGCGTCGTCGATCGCGGCCAACAACCCGGATGTCGAGCTCATTGTGCTGCTGATCGACGAGCGGCCGGAGGAAGTGACCGAGATGGCGCGCACCGTGCGCGGCGAAGTCGTTTCATCGACCTTCGATGAGCCGGCCAGCCGTCACGTACAGGTCGCCGAAATGGTCATAGAGAAGGCCAAGCGCCTCACGGAGCACAAGCGCGATGTCGTAATCCTGCTGGACTCGATTACGCGCCTGGCACGGGCCTACAACACGGTCGTACCGTCCTCGGGCAAGGTGCTCACCGGTGGTGTCGACGCGAACGCGTTGCATCGGCCGAAACGATTCTTCGGTGCGGCGAGAAATATCGAGGAGGGCGGCAGCCTGACGATTCTCGCTACTGCGCTCGTCGACACCGGGTCCAAAATGGATGAGGTAATCTACGAAGAATTCAAAGGCACCGGCAACTGGGAGATCCACCTGGACCGGCGCATTTCCGAGAAGCGCGTATTCCCGGCGATCAACATCAACCGCTCGGGAACACGCAAGGAAGAATACCTGACCGAGCCCGAAGAATTGCAGAAGATGTGGGTGCTTCGAAAGGTTCTGCATCCGATGGACGAGCTTGCTGCGGTCGAGTTCCTGTTGAACAAGCTTCAGGATACCAAGACCAATGCCGAGTTCTTCGAAGCAATGAAAAGATAGGCCCGATTCGCCTACGATCTCCTGAGCACTTTACGGATCGGTGCGAATCGATCTTTAGATTTCAGTTAAACAAGAGGCTCCACAGTCGCGAAGCCCCACCCCGGAGAAGCGCGGGCTAAACCCTGAGTTTTCCTTGCTTATCCGGACGATGGGCGAGAGCGACGAGCGCAGAACCTCGCCTCGTCTCGCCAGCGTTGACGGCGTTTGGCCGTTATCTTTACAAGATAAGAAAAGGCCCTTCAATTGAAGGACTTTTTTGACTAGCCCTTGCGGCCGCCGGCGCTCCATATACCGTCGCCTTTTGACGAGATATACAGGAAGATAAAGCAGTACAGTACCGCGGCATCGCCCCTATTCATGACCGGCAGAAAGCTCTCCGTACTAAAATGTGACATCCAGTACGCGGCTGCCATCAGGCCGCTGGCCAGGAATGCGATTGGTGCCGTGAACAGGCCAATCATGATTAGTGCCCCACCGATAAGCTCAATAGGACCCGCAACGTACAGAATGTACCCCGGCGGATCGAAACTCATCGGCGGAAACCCCAACAGCTTCTGGCTGCCGTGCCCGAGTAACGCAAAGCCTGACACGATGCGCAGCAGCGCATAAGTCTGGGCTTCGTACTGCTTCATGAATGAAACCATTAATAGTCCCCCTTCTTTGTTTGGTCAGGCCTGAAAACCGGCCAATTGTTGATTTTTCTTCGAACTGACGCACTTTAGCCTACCATGAAAACGCCCGCATTCCTGAGCCTGCAGAAATTCGCAGGTGACGTCCGGGCTCATCTTGCGAAACAAGGAGGGAACGTGTCCACCGATCTGCAGAAGACTGATCGCACCACAATCAGCCGCCACGATGAAAGAGGGTCATATGACCGTGAGGTCGCGTATGCCATCCTCGATGAAGGCCTCGTCGCCCACGTTGGGCTCGATACCGGGAATGGTGTGATGGTTATTCCAATGACCTACGCGCGCCTCGGCGATGATCTTATACTGCATGGCGCGGTTGCGAGCCGCTGGCTGGGGAGTTTCGAAAAAGGCAGACCGGTCAGCGTCTGTGTGACCCTCCTCGATGGGCTGGTCCTGGCTCAGTCGGCATTTTCTCATTCGATGAATTACCGATCCGTGGTCGCGTTCGGCGTAGCCAGGGTAATAACGGACGCGGCAACGAAAGGCGCAGCGTTCAAAGCGTTGCTGGACCATCTCATTCCCGGGCGCTGGGAAGATTCACGGCAACCGGACGAGAAGGAAACCGATGCGACGACGGTGCTCGCCATGCCTATCGATGAAGCCAGCGTCAAGATTCGCAGCGGACCACCGAAAGACGCGGCAAGGGATCTCGATTTGCCGTCCTGGACAGGAGTTATTCCGTTGCGCCTGTCCGC
>JADFGH010000283.1 GCA_022567775.1 Pseudomonadota bacterium
AGCGAGCTGAATGAAATATCTCGTGTGCCGAAGTGATCCAGTGACAATCGCACGCCGAACGCGCGCAACCCATGTAGAGTGTCAAGTTCCGCAGATCGTTGACGCACGATTTCGCCATCGCCGATTTCAAGTTCAACACAGCCAGGATCAAGTGCGGTGTCGGCAAGTGTTTTTTCTACCGTTTTAATAAGCCTGCCATGCTTTAGCTGCTGCTGCGACAGATTGATCGCGATAGAAAGATCCGGCAATTCGAACTGACGTTGCCAGGAAGCGAGTTGCCTGCAAGCTGTGTTGATCACCCATTCGCCAGCGGAATGAATAAGTCCGCTGCTTTCCAGGATCGGCAGGAATCTTGCCGGTGGTAACAAACCGAATCGCGGATGTCGCCAGCGCAATAATGCTTCGAGTCCGATCAGGCGGCCGGAGTTGACATCAATGCGTGGCTGGTAATGCAGGACAAACTCATCACGAACCAATGCATGCCGCAGACCGAGTTCGAGTTCTTCGCGCTGCGCGAGCCTGGTATTCAGTGAACTCGAGTAATACTGGAAGCGGCCACCGCCACGTTTCTTTGCCTGGTACATTGCAAGATCAGCAGCTTTAATCAATCGATCCGCCTGCTCGCCGGAACCCGGATAGATAGCAATGCCAATACTCGGCGTCGCATAAACCTCGCTGCCACTGACGTCATATTTTTCCGAGAGCACAAGCACGAGTTTCTGTGCGGCAGCGGCTGCATTTCGTTGCTCGCCAAAATCTTCCAGGCAAACGATGAATTCGTCGCCACCCCAGCGTCCCGAAAAATCTCCGATTCGCAGGTTCTTGTTAAGGCGATCTGCTACCTGGCGCAATAACTCGTCACCGATATCGTGCCCGAGTGTGTCATTGACCGACTTGAAACGATCGAGGTCGATGAACAAAACAGCAAGCGGCCGGTTTTTGCGTTGACTACGGCCGATCGCTTTTTCAAGTTGCTGCGTAAAAAGCCGGCGATTCGGAAGAAGTGTCAGATCGTCGTACTGTGCGCGCTTCTCGAGTTCGATGGTTTTGCGCATGATATCGGTAATGTCACGGAACGTGATAACGCCGCCGAGCAGCGTATTGCTGCTGTCGTACAGGCCCTGACCGTTGATACTTAGTATCGTGTCAGCCTGGTTCGGCACTTGATATGCCACAGCCTGGTTGGAAAACTTGTGGCCCCTGCAAGCTTTGACCAGGGGCAACTCTTCATGGTCGATCTGCGTTTTGCCATCCGCAGCGAAATTGCAAAATGCCTTGTTCCATTGGGTCGTGGTTTGCTGTCGCGGTGCGAGCCCGAGAATCGAACGTGCAGCCGGGTTGATGTCAAGCACGTTACCGTGGCGGTCGACGACAATTACACCATCGTTAATACTTTGCAAAATTGAAAGAACGGTGTTGTCTCTTTCCGAAAGGCGCACCAGCAGCCTGTGACGCTGGATAGCATGTTCGATAATTGCTTCGAGCTCGGTTTCAACGACATCGTCCGCGCAGACAAATCCCTGGGCGCCGGCACGCACTGCGGCTATGCCACGATGTTCCTGGTCACGACTCGTAACCGCGACCAACGGCCAGTCTGAGAACCTGTGGATAAGTGATTGAAGGGTCTGGCCGGACCGTGGAATCATTGGTCCGGCCTCAAACATGACCAGGTCTACTTTTTCAGGGGCCTTTTCGGGCATCTCGAGGGACGGGGAACCGGTAAACTGTTCGCAAAGGTCCAGACCCTTAAGTTTGTCGCAGAATTCGGCGGCAAATTCGCTCCCGCCGAGATACAGAATCGAACGCCCTGCCATCAGTTTTGCGCCGCCTCCGATGGCAACTTATCCGCATATTCGTGCATCTTGTCCGAATCGGGATAAGCTAATGTTTCTGCCATGGTTGTTATTGTTCAAAAAAGGGGTCAGAGCCCTTTAACTGCTCACCATGAAACTTGCCACGAATACATAGAGCTCTGACCCCTTTTTTTTAGAGTTTAAAGGGTTCTGACCCCTTAATTTACCCTGACGCATAATACCAGAATCGCCGTAAAACTCAGTCTGAAATCAATAATTTGCCGCATTTCGACAGTACCGGGTTAAACCTATGAGCGCTATTAGTCATCAAAGTAATAAAGCAAGGGGAGTTTTGACCATTGGCAGCGCTTTTGACGGCAAGAGCCGCGGCTGCAGGCTGCGAGGCAGTGCCCGTGACGGCTGAGTCGACAGCAGAGGAGAACGGGCGGATCCGCAAGGCTCAAACCGGCGATTCGGCTGCCTTCGAGGCGCTGTACCGGATACATGTCGACAAGGTTTACGGCTTATGCCTGCGGATGACCGGCAATGTCGCCGAAGCGGAAGACTGCACGCAGGATGCGTTTATCCAGGCGTGGAGCAAGCTGAACAACTTTCGCGGCGAGAGTGCGTTCAGCACCTGGCTGCACCGGGTGGCCGTCAATACGGTACTCGGCCGGATGCGCAAGTCGCGCCGGGAACAGGATCGGATCAGGGTCGTGTCGGATGTGGTGTCGGCGCCCGAGACGATCGGCGACAGTGGCGGACTTCGCGACCTGGAGCAGGCAATCGATGAATTGCCAAGTGGAGCCAGGCATGTGTTCGTGCTCCATGCTGTTTACGGGTACAGCCACGATGAAACGAGCGACATGCTCGGCATCGCGGCGGGAACCAGCAAAGCACAATTACATCGCGCGCGCAGATTGCTCGCGCAGCAACTGAAAACGGAATGCGCATGAACGAAACAGACAATAATAGCTTCGATGACGAACTCATGGCCGCTGCGGCAGAGCTCATCACCGAGGTGACACCCGACCGGGATCTGTGGCCAGGCATTGAGCAGGCGATTTCACAACCTGCAAAACCGGCGCGCACGGTGTGGAACAGCGTATGGGCACAGGCGGCAGCAGTCCTGTTGCTCGTCGGCGGATCATCCGGCGTGACCTACCTGGTCCTGACAGAGGACTTAAGCCCGCTGCCGCCGGTTGCCGGTGGACCGACGCTGGTTTTCGAGCCGGTATCCGGGAGTTTTGGCAGCATGTACAACCTTGGGCCGGACTACCAGGACGCAAGACGATCCCTGGCGGCGAAAGTCGATGAAGAATTGAGCCGGCTGGCACCGGAAGAGCGCGACAAGGTGCAGAAGAGCATCGACGTCATTCACGCAGCAATCGAGGATATCAACAAGGCGTTGGCGGCAGAACCCGACAATGCGTTGCTACAGAAGCTGCTACTAAGCACCTATCGTGATGAGCTTGGCCTCATGATGAGAGTTGACCAAATTACCAGCGCCGCAATGCGCAGGGGCGACATTTGACGTTTGAAAAACTTATATGCTGCCGGATGGGGCGATGCTCCGGTCAGTATCAGGAACGGCACTTTTAAAGAGAGAAATAATGAAGACTTTTACACTTGCGTTATTGGGCATGTTCAGCGCTACTACTGTTGTAGCCACGGAAATCAATGAGTCCATGGACGCGGCGACGGATGGCACGGTATCCATATCGAATATCTCCGGTTCGGTTGAAGTGCAGGGCTGGTCGCGCAACCAGGTCGAGATTACCGGTGATCTTGGCAGCGATGTTGAGGAACTGGTTTTCCAGCGTGACGGAGACGAAATTGAAATAAAGGTCAAATCAAGT
>JADFGH010000284.1 GCA_022567775.1 Pseudomonadota bacterium
GGGCGACAAGCAACGCCGCAGGGCGCCCGCAGAGTCGCTTCCCGTATGGGTTTCGGTGCTATGCACCGAAACGTGGCTCATGAGGGTTTATGAGATGGGCTCTAGTATTACGATGCCGTTTCCAGCTCGCCTGCGCACACCGATGCAGATTGATCCGGTATTGCTCGTCATCGCGGTCGCGCTGTTGTTCGGTGGCATGGTCATTCTCGCGTCCGCTTCAATCTCGATTGCGGATAATGCGGAAAACGATCCGTTCTATTACGTCGGACGGCAAGCGATTGCCGCACTCCTTGGCGGGGCAGCCGGATTTGCCTGCCTCTTCATTCCCATGCGGCTCTGGAGCAACGTTGGTCCGTTAATGTTGCTGCTCGGGCTGGCACTGTTGCTGGTGGTCCTCGTTCCCGGCATCGGCCACACCGTTAACGGCAGTACCCGATGGTTACGTATTGGCGCCATCAACCTGCAGGTCTCCGAACCGGTGCGCCTGTGCCTGATGATTTACCTCGCCGGTTACCTTGTGCGCCACAATAAATCCTTGCGCGACGAATTCAGAGGCTTTTTGCGGCCCATGCTGGTCCTGACCCTGGCTTGCGGATTGTTACTTGCGGAGCCGGATTTTGGCGCCGCAATTGTGTTGCTGGCAACTGCGCTGGCGATGCTGTTCGTGGCCGGCGCGCGGTTTCGCGACTTTTTCATTTTCTTCAGTGCAGCAGTCATCGGCATGGTGGTACTTGCGATAACGTCTCCGTACCGGCTGGAACGACTGACCGGTTTTCTCGACCCCTGGTCCGATCCCTTCAACTCCGGCTTCCAGTTAACGCAGTCTCTGATCGCAATCGGCAGCGGTGAATGGTTCGGCGTGGGCCTTGGCAACGGAGTGCAAAAACTGTTTTACCTGCCGGAAGCACACACCGATTTCGTCTTTGCGGTGTTCGCAGAAGAATTTGGATTATTTGGGACGCTGGTATTGATCGCACTATTCCTCGCATTGATGTGGCGTATTTTCATGCTGGGAATTCGCGCTGCAAACGTTGAGAGGTTTTTCGAGGCTTATCTCGCCATTGGCATTGGCACCTGGCTTGGATTGCAAACCTTCATCAATGTGGGTGTGAACATGGGTCTGCTGCCAACCAAAGGGCTGACATTGCCGCTAATCAGTTACGGTCGCAGCAGCCTGATCGTTGCCATGGTCAGTATTGGACTGCTGTTACGAATTCATCATGAACTGGTCACCGATGGCCGGATGGCAAATGCCACAAAGAAAATAAAGAGGCGTCGCAGATGAGCGGCCGTCGACTTTGGCTCCCGATTGTCACCATCGACGGTGACAGTCGATGAATTCAAGACCAATTTTGGTGTTGGCAGGTGGCACCGGCGGTCATGTCTATCCGGCGCTGGCAGTCGCGCAGGCGCTGCGGCAGCAGTCGCGCGAAATCGTGTGGCTTGGCACGCATGCCGGGCTCGAATCACGAGTCGTCCCGGCAGCCGGAATTGAAATGGAATGGATCAGCGTCAAGGGCCTGCGCCGTAAAGGTGCCATCTCAATCGTCCTTGCGCCGTTGCAGCTGCTACTGGCTCTCATGCAATCGCTACGAGTCATTCTCAAGCACAAACCTGCGGCGGTGCTTGGCATGGGCGGCTTTGTCAGCGGACCCGGCGGCCTTGCTGCCTGGTTGCTGCGCAGACCGCTGGTCATACATGAACAGAATGCTGTTGCCGGCTTAACAAATCGTCTTCTGGCGCGTCTTGCCCGGGTTGTGCTGCAGGCCTTCCCGGGCAGTTTTTCCAGTAACGTCAAAACCGAAACGGTGGGAAACCCGGTGCGCGCCGACATTGCCGCACTCGAAGATCCGGCAATGCGATATGCCGGGCGCGAAGGGCCGCTGCGCCTGCTGGTTCTCGGCGGCAGTCAGGGCGCGCTTGCACTGAACAAGGTGGTGCCGGCGGCACTGGCATTGTTGTCCGATGAATTAAGACCCATAGTGCGCCACCAGGCTGGCGAGCGAACGATTGCCGAGGCGCAAGCGGCCTACGATGCGCATAACATCGATGTTGAACTGCAGCCGTTTATAGAGGACATGGCAGAGGCTTACGCCTGGGCGGACCTGGTTGTTTGCCGCGCTGGTGCTCTAACCGTCGCGGAGCTCTCCGCCGCAGGCCTGCCCGCGATCTTCGTGCCATTCCCCTCGGCAGTCGATGACCACCAGACGGCGAATGCGCGACCGATGACTGACGCTGGTGCGGCAGCACTCATGCCCGAAAAAGATCTCAGTGACGAAACACTTGCCGGCCTGTTGAAGCACTGGCTGGCCAGTCGCGACGCTCTGCTCCAGCGCGCTTTGAAATCAAGGGCACTCGCACATCCCGATGCGCTACGGCGCATCACGAACTATTGCCTCGAAGCAGCGGGGGCGATGACATGATCAAACGCATGCGTCGAATCAACTGCGTCCATTTCGTCGGCATCGGCGGTTCCGGCATGTCCGGTATTGCAGAGGTGATGCTTAGTCTCGGTTACCAGGTGCAGGGATCCGATCTCCGGAGCAATCCGGCAATCGAACGGCTCAAGGCTCAGGGTGCGTCCGTGTTTATCGGACATGACAGCGAGAATATTCGTGACGCGGATGCTGTCGTTGTTTCGAGCGCCGTGGACGAAGCCAATCCCGAAGTGGCAGCCGCACGTGAGGCGCTGATGCCGGTTGTTCAGCGCGCCGAAATGCTTGCCGAACTGATGCGTTTTCGCTATTCGATCGCGGTTGCGGGTACTCACGGCAAGACGACCACAACGAGTCTTGTTGCCAGCATACTTGCGGAAGGCGGGCTCGATCCGACCTTCGTTATTGGCGGACGATTAAAGAGTGCGGATGCGAATGCGCGGCTTGGGCAGGGCGAGTACCTCGTGGCCGAGGCTGATGAGAGCGACGCGTCCTTCGTGCATCTGAAACCAATGCTGGCGATCGTTACCAACATCGATGCAGATCACATGTCGACCTACGATTTTGACATCGACAAGTTACGCCTGAGCTTTGTCGAATTTCTGCACAACCTGCCGTTCTACGGTCTCGCGGTTTTGTGTACCGATGATGCAGGCGTTAACGAAATTCTCTCGCAGGTCGGACGCTCGATCGTTACCTACGGCACCGATAGCGATGCCGACATACGCGCAGAAAATATTCGTTTTGACGGCGGCTTGTCGACCTTCGATGTCGTAAGGAAGGGACAAGAGAATGCGCTCGAGATCAGCCTGCGGCTTCCCGGTTTGCACAATGTTCGTAACGCGCTTGCCGCGATAGCGATTGCTGGCGAATTGCAGGTAAGCGATCAGGCCGTCGTCGACGCACTGGCGAAATTCGAAGGCATTGATCGGCGCTTTCAGATCTATGGCGAGATTCGCACGCAGGCGGGCAAGGTCATGCTCGTCGATGACTATGGTCACCACCCGACCGAGCTCAAGGCAACGCTGGCGGCTGCACGCGCTGGCTGGCCGCAGAAACGCATCGTCCTGGCGTTTCAGCCGCATCGCTACACGCGGACGCGTGACCTGCTCGACGACTTTGCAACCGTGCTGAGCGATGCCGACGTGCTGATTCTGCTTGAAGTATATGCAGTCGGTGAAGATCCAATCGCGGGTTCTGGCGGCCGC
>JADFGH010000285.1 GCA_022567775.1 Pseudomonadota bacterium
ACGTACTCTGTTTCTCCGCAGGCCGTTGTGAGTTTTCGCACCGGGACGCCGCGCATTGCCTTGTTGTCGAGACCCCACTCGACGAATTCGGTTTCGATGACTTCGTCATGCTGGGACAGGAACGAAAGCGTCGGATCATAGGGGCGGTCATCAACGGAATCCTCCAGTTTCATATTCCATTGGCCCGGAGTATCTCCCCAGCGGTGCCCCATCGAACCCTTCGGCACGACGTAGCGGCCATCATTGACATCTACAGAAACAAACTTCCAGTCACCATTCTCGATATCCTGATGTCCTGGAAGCTCATTCGCACGCAGCATCCGGCCCGGCCGAAATATGCCCTCGACATTGTCGAGTTTCACCAGCATCGCGCTGTCCGTGTACTGCTTGACGTAGTCAATGAAATAGGGCGTCTGCTTCTTGTGATGGAACTCGGTCAGTATCACGTGCGAGACGGCCATCCAGAATGCGCCGTCACTGCCTGCGTGCAGCGGCACCCATTGATCCGCATATTTGCAGACCTGGGAGAAATCGGGCGAGAAAACGACTGCCTTGGTGCCGTTGTGCCGCGATTCGGCGAAGAAGTGGCAATCCGGCGTGCGCGTCATATTGAGGCAGGCGCCCATATCGGCGATCATTTTTGAGTTGAACCAGTCCGCACTTTCACAGACGTCGGTCTGCTCCCCCCAGATTTCCGGAAAAGCCGTCGGCAAATCGCAGTACCAGTCATAGAAACTCAGGTTGACACCGCCAAACAATTGCAGAAACCGGGATCCACCTGCATAGCTCAGCATTGACATCGCCGGAATCGGCGAGAAACCAATGACCCGGTCCGGGCCATACTTTTTCGCGGTGTAAATATTGGCGACCGCCATTATCTCGAGGACATCATCCCAGCTGGCTCGACGGAAACCGCCTTTGCCGCGTGCTTCCTGATACGCCTTGCGCTTCTTTTCATCCGCCTGCAGCGCTTCCCATGCTTTCATCGGGTCGCCTGTCTTTTTCTTTTCCTCTCTGTATGCATCGAGTAATGCGCTGCGAACGAGCGGATACTTGATGCGTAAGGGACTGTAGAGATACCAGGAAAAAGATATTCCTCTCTGGCAGCCACGCGGTTCATAGGGCGGAAGTTTGTCTTCAAGTAACGGGTAATCGAGTTGCTGGGTCTCCCATACAACGATTCCATCCTTGACATGAATTTGCCACGAACAACCGCCGGTGCAATTCACACCGTGAGTGCTGCGGACAATACGATCGTGTTGAAATCGATTTCGGTAAAACTCTTCCCAGTTCCGGGTTTCCGGTGAAATGATATCTTTTATCCAGCTCATGCTCTTCGCCCGTTCAATTCAATAATGTTTCGATCACTGAGTGTCGTCCAGACTGGTCTTGATCTGCCGGTCATAGATCTCCTGGTTTACTGACCCGGTTTTTCGGCCTCGCCAGATAAACGCAAACAGACCGAACAGGAAACCGGCACCGACGACGCCACTTACGAACAATCCCAATCCATAGTCCCTTGGTAGCTGGTGGTACTCCTGGGAGTTGGCATATTCCAGAAACGCCACCAGTTGCCTGACTTCCAGCTCTGTCAACTCCTTGTCCACATAAGCCGCCTGCATGACCGGGAAAGGTGCACGGCCCAGAATTGCCTGCACGCCTGCTTTGCCCATCCTGGAAAAGACACTCGTCAGCTCGGCAGCAAGAATGCCGCCGCCCATGACAGCATCACCGCGTACGTCGTGGCAGGCGTTGCAGGGTGCTCCGTTATTTTCAAGACGAATATTTCCCTGAAACAGTTCCTGCCCGGCGAGGATATCCGCTTCCGACGCCGGCTCTTCAGGCTCCGCCTTCGCGACCGTGCTCACCTCGACCGGTTCTGGCTGATCCGCACTGCTGGTTTTTATGAAGCCCAGGACCGCGCGTATCTGCTCGTCCGACAGCAGCGCATCCGGCATGAGCATTCTGTTGTATTCCTCGTATAGTGCGACCGCTTCAGCATCGCCGCTGTTAATCAGCGTTTGCGATGACCTGACGAACTGTTCCAGCCACTCCTGAGTTCGCTGTTCGTGAATTCCTGCCAGGTCCGGACCGATCAACCTGCCGCCGCCAATCGTATGGCAGGCAAAACATGTCGTATTGAAAGCCTGTTCCCCCGCATCCTGGGCCTGGGTCTTGTCCGACCAGGTCAGGGAAATAGCCGCGAGAAGCATCCCAGGAATAAAAGCGCAAAGTCGCCCGGATAAAACATGAAACATATCGACCAGCCCGCCTGATTGATGGCAAGAATCATCGCGATCGGAAACGTATTACGATCGCAACCGAAGCCGAGTATACGAACAGGTCAATTACTTGGAATACGTATTATCCGGTGTTTACGCAGACCCAAACAACGTGCCTGTCGCGTACACAACGGATTGATTAGGCTGAGAACTTTGTTGTTTCGCCGTGTTGCGTTGGAGCATCCAACGCAGGCAAAGATACTTCGTCAAGGGTCCGGCAGCTGAGGCTTACAGGTAAAGAACACTCGCGTGATACTGCAGGTGCTCTTCCATGAACGTCGCGATGAAGTAGTAGCCGTGGTCATACCCGTCATGACGGCGCAATGCCAGTGCCACGCCATGCTCCTTGCAGGCCGCCTCGAAAAGATGCGGATGCAATTCCTGCTCGAGAAACTGGTCCGCCATCCCCTGGTCGATCAGGATTTCATGCTCGGGAATCGCATCCAGACTTTTTACAAGTTCTGTTGCGTCGTATTCGGCCCAGGTCGACTGATCGGATCCGAGATAATTACCGAGCGCCTTTTGCCCCCAGGGACAATTGATCGGACTGCAGATCGGCGCGAATGCGGAAATACTCTTATATATATGCGGGTTCTTCAGGCCGACAGTCAATGCGCCGTGACCACCCATCGAGTGACCGGTAATGCCCTGCCGGTCGCGATCGCCCGGAAAGTTCGCAAACACAATTTCGGGCAACTCCCTGGTCACGTAGTCGTACATGTGAAAGTGCTGGTTCCACGGCGCCTCAGTCGCGTTCAGGTAAAAGCCGGCGCCCAGCCCGAAGTCATACGCTCCATCCGGATCGTCCGGCACAGCATCGCCGCGGGGACTGGTGTCCGGGTTGACCAGCATCAACCCAAGTTCGGCAGCAATGCGCTCTGCGCCACTCTTGATCATGAAAGTTTCTTCGGTGCAGGTCAGGCCGGACAGGAATGTGACGACGGGGACGGGCCGGTCGACCGCCTGCGGCGGCTGATACACCGAGAATTGCATGTCGCAGTTGTTAACGGCCGATGCATGGCGATAGAAGCCGACCTTGCCGCCGAAGCAGGCGTGTTCGCTGATGATTTCCATGCCGATATGCTTCCTGCCAATTAAATCCATTCGCGGCTAAAGCCGCTCCCACAGATCGTTCTTAGTCTGTGGGAGCGGCTTTAGCCGCGAACAATAATCAATTATCCAGCTTTTGGAAGATCAGGGTGGCGTTGGTGCCACCAAACCCAAAACTATTCGTCATCGCCGTCTTTAAGCCGGCGTTGTCGATTCTCTCGGTAACCAGCGGCATGCCCTCGGCAGCAGGATCGAGGTCAGTGACGTTTATGGACGGAGCGATGAAGTCGTTTTCCAGCATCAGCAA
>JADFGH010000286.1 GCA_022567775.1 Pseudomonadota bacterium
CGCCAACCGCTGTACGCGAAACGCTCCCGGGTCATTCTGCTGAAGCCGCGGATCGCGACATTGGCAATGCCCGGCCGCCGGTTGCCGTTCGCGCGGTGCAACGTCCCGGTTCGGACCTGATGGTCCAGGTACTGCGTGATCTGGAAATCGAGTATGTCGCTGCAAACCCGGCCGCAAGCTTCGAGGGATTGCAGGAGTCGATTATCAACTACGGCGACACGCCGAATGAAATGCCGGAGTTCATTTCGGCACTGCATGAAGAGTCCTCGGTGGACATGGCACATGGCTATGCCAAGGCCGAAGGACGGCCGATGGCGGTGCTGTTGCATGGCACGCTCGGGCTCATGCACTCGTCGATGGCGATTTACCAGGCCTATCAATATCAGACGCCCATTCTCCTGATCGCCGGGCGGGATGACACGAATTTCCTGCGCTCGCAGTCCGCGGACGACATCGCAGGCATCGTTCGTTCGTTCACAAAATGGGACGCGCACCCGAAAACGCTGGCTGAGGCCCTGGACGCGATACAGGAGGGCTATCGTCAGGCCATTACGCCGCCCTGCGGACCGGCACTGGTCGTACTTGATACCGAGCTGCAGAAAGAAGAAGCCGGTGATATGCAAGTGCCGGCATACGTGCCGCCGCAGATTACCGGCATTAGTACCAGTGAGGCGAGTGCGGTCGCAAAGGCCCTGGTCGAGGCAAAGAATCCAAGGATTGCCATCGGCAAACTACGCACACCGCAAGGCGTGAGCGATGCGGTCGAACTGGCGGAACTTGTCGGCGCGTCAACCAGTACGCGCGCCGTCATTGTACCGATGAGTTTTCCGCAGCGGCATCCATTATGCGGTCCGGGAGCGGATACGGATTACGACTACACGCTTGGCCTGGAAACCGGCGGCATACAGGCGGCGATCATCGGGCCGCACCGGCGTACGCTTGAGGGACGTGACGTAACCGGTATCGGCTATGGATTTATTCGCGAGCCGCCTACACCACTCTGGGGCCCCTACGCGCCACCGAAGCCCAGCCACAACGACATGCACGCCGATGCAGAGGCCAGCCTGCCGGCGATCATTGCTGAAGTGCATAAAATTATCAGTCCGTCGACCAGCAACACCATTGCAGCGCGCAGCAAACAACACGCTGCGGCCAATCATGAGGCTGCCGTGACAGGGCTGGAAAAGGCGCTCGAAGAGCGCCGCCGCGGATGGAACGGCAGCCCGATCAGCCTTGCAAGGCTTTACGCGGAGTTGTGGACCCTTATCAAGGATGAAGACTGGTGCCTGGCGTCGCCCACCCAGTTCTCCGGTGGTCATAACCGTGTCCTGTGGGATCACAACAAACCGTACAGCCACCTGGGCATGCATGGCGCCGGCGGCATCGGATATTGCATCGGCGCATCGACCGGTGCTGCATTGGCTGCGAAGCACAGGGACAGGATTGTTATCAATATTCAGTGCGATGGCGACCTCAATATGGTGCCCGGCGCGTTGTGGACAGCGGCCCACTATCGATTACCGATGCTCGTTGTCATGCATAACAATCGCGCCTGGCACCAGGAATTGATGTACGCCCAATACATGGCGGGCGTTCGCGGACGCGGCGGGGATCGCGCCCACATCGGCACTACGCTCAGAGATCCTTTCATCAGTTACGCGAAGATGGGAGAGGCATACGGTGTCGAGAGCGAGGGACCGATCTCGGATCCGTCAAAATTATTTGCGGCGCTGAAACGTGGCGTCGACACGGTCAAGCAGGGCAGGCCCTACCTGATCGACGTCCTGACACAGCCGCGATAAAACGAAATGAAAACACTACATCTCATTTTGGCTATCGCTCTGATGCAGCAGGCTCATGCTCAGGACATTAGCGGTAACGCCGAAAAAGGCGGACAACTCTATTACAATTTTTCCTGCTACAGCTGCCACGGTTATGGCGGCACCGGCAAAACGCCTTTGTCGAGCGAAACCAGCGGCATACTGGGCAGCGAATTGCTTTTCCTGGCATACCTTCGTTTGCGGGCTGATCAAAACCCGATAAACCCTAAAAACAGCATGCCGAATTATGCTGTGAGTACATTGAGTGACGAACAGGCATTGGATATTTACGCCTACCTGAGGTCGCTGAATGACGATCCGCCGGAACTTGCGGACAACCCGATCATGCAGGAATTGCTCGATGCAGCAAAGGCCCGGGGCAAGGGCAGCGAGAACTAAACAAAAGCACGATTCCGGAGACCCAACACAATGCGCAAACTGAAAACGTCCGCGATCCTTGTCATGACCATTCTTGGACTGGTGGCGGTGGACACGTCATTCGCTCATCATTCCGCCGTTGCCTTCGACAAGAGCAAGACTGAGGTCGTTACCGGTACGGTGAAAAAGTTTGTCTGGCGTAATCCGCACCTGAGCGTCACGCTGGATGTGACGGGCGATGATGGCGGAACGGTGGAGTGGCGCATTGAAGGTGGCAGCACCCGCGACATGGTGGCAAACGGTTTCGACAGGGAGTCGTTGCAGGAGGGTGACGTGGTAACGGTCCTGATCAATCCGCTGAAGACTGGCGAGGTGGGCGGTTTGATGCAGGGCCTGACGCTGGCGGATGGCAAGTCATTCGGCATGGAGTCGGCGTCGTACGCTAGCGCGCCGGCGAATCCGTTGACTACCGAGCGACAGCTGCCCTCTCTCACTGAATACGTGCCGCCGCCCGCCGGAGAGACCTGGCAGAAGCGCGAAGCACGTACCCGTCCGGCGAAATTGCCAATGCCCAAAGGCCGCGTAGGGTCCGGCGATATTCCCGGTGCACTTGATCCCGAGCATCTTGCCAAGGCCTGGCCGAAAGCGCCGTTCGACATGACCGGCACCTGGGAATTTCGTGGCGAGGTCGAGGAACAGGCACATTACGGTCAGTACGAATTCAAGCCGCATCCCGAATTCACCGAAAAGAGCAAGAAAATCTATGCCGAATACCAGGAATATGCGCGCGCCGGCAAACGCTACATCGAACCTACCGCGTTTTGCTATCCGGCGGGAATGCCACGGCTGATGACGCGTTATGGCGCGTTGATGATATTGCAATATCCCACGGCGATTTTCATCATGTCGAGGCTGAACAACGAATACCGCGTGATTTTCATGGACGGCCGCGAGCGCGAACCGGAAAACATTCGTGAAAAGAACTGGAGTGGTGAGTCACTGGGTCACTGGGAAGGCGATACGCTGGTCATCGAGACCGAAGGATTTACCGATGAAAATCACCTGATACAACAGGGCATATTTGCGGGTGATCAACTTAAGATCACCGAACGCTTCACGATGCTGAACGATGGCAACACCATAAAAATGGACTTCATCATGACCGATCCCGAGCACTGGATCGGCGAATGGCGGCACACCAAGTTTCGTGATCGCCTGCTACGATCCGATGTGCGGGAAGCCAATTGCCTGTTCGAGGATAACGAGGCGCTGCCAGGAATGCGACCCGGTTCCTGAGGGGAATGATCATGCGAGTTCAGAAATCATTGTGCACAGCGGCGCTGACCCTGACAGTCCTGTGGTCTTTTGCGGCAGCGGCGCATCACTCACACGCGACGATCGATAAGGACGACAAACGCACCTACAAGGGTGTCGTTG
>JADFGH010000287.1 GCA_022567775.1 Pseudomonadota bacterium
CAACCAGGTTGTTGAGGCTGGCGTCCTTCTCCAGTCGGATAAACTCGGTCTGCATTGCGTCTTTCACCGCTGCATTCATCAGTTCGGGTTTTCCAAAGACGAACCTGATGATCGTGTCTTCGGTCACGACGCCTACCAACTTGCCTTCATCCATCACCGGCAATTGGGAGAAACCGGCATTTCTCAGGCGATTGTGAGCTGTGGTCAGGACATCGCCCGGGCCGACGGTGATGGTTGCACGCTCTCCGTGCGGCCGTCCAATCAGGTCGCGCAGATCGTCATGCGTTTCGCGCGTGATAAATCCCTGATCCTCCAGCCAGAAATCATTGTACAGCTTGGACAGGTATTTGTTGCCGGTATCACAGGCCAGGGTGACAACGCGCTTTGCTTCTGTTTGCGCGCGGCAGTACTTAAGCGCCGCACATAGCAACGTTCCGGTAGACGACCCGGCGAGAATGCCCTCTTTGCGCAGCAGGTCCCGTGCCGTCTCGAAGGACTCGGCGTCCGTGATGCTGTAGGCCTGGGTCACTCCCCCAAAATCGGCGATGTCCGGAATGAAGTCCTCGCCAATGCCCTCAACCAGCCAGCTGCTGCTCTTGGTCGACAACTCGCCCTTGTTGATATAGTCGGCGAGTATCGAGCCGACCGGATCGGCGACAATCAATTCTGTATTCGGAGAATTTTTTTTGAAGTATTTGCTGAATCCGCTGACGGTGCCACTTGAGCCGACGCCGAGTACGATGGCATCAACGTCACCATCCATTTGCTCGAGGATCTCCGGTGCGGTCGTTTGCTCGTGCGCAAGCGGGTTATCCGGATTGCCGAACTGGTTGATAAAATAGGCGCCCTTTTCCTCGGCAATAGCCTTGCCGAGGTCCTGGTAATACTCCGGATGTCCCCTGGCCACATCTGATCGTGTCAGGATGACCTCGGCACCCATCGCCCGAAGATTGAATATCTTTTCCTGGCTCATCTTGTCCGGCAGTACGAGGATCAGGGGATAACCTTTTTGTTGCGCGACGAGCGCCAACCCAAGGCCGGTATTGCCCGCAGTGGCTTCAACAATCGTGTCACCGGGTTTGATATCGCCACGTTTTTCGGCCTCCTCGATCATCGAGATCCCGATGCGATCCTTGATCGAGCCGCCCGGGTTCGCTAGTTCGAGCTTAAGGAAAAGACGGCACGGACCCGTATCGATGTGCGTGACCTCAAGCATCGGCGTGCGGCCGACCATTTCCAGAATATTTGAGAAAACTTGCATAGGCATCGGGGTTATTATTCAAATTTGCGGCCATAGTACGCGAAGGACCTGCGCCTTTGAACGAGTTCTTGAAAATTGCTGCTGCGCTGGCCGACGGAACCGAGCAGCTCCGTGGCGTCAGCGACAGTCCGCGGCTGGATGCGGAATTGCTGCTCGCGCAGGCGCTCGACGTGCCGCGAAGTTACCTCTTTGCTCATCCCGAGGATGCGCTCGATCGGGCCGCAGTCGAGCGCTTTTGCTCAAGCCTGGAGCGGCGATCGGATGACCTGCCGCTTGCCTACATAAGCGGCGAAAAGGAATTCTGGTCCATGACCCTGATCGTCAGCCCGGATACGCTGGTACCCCGCCCCGAAACCGAGTTGCTGGTTGACCAGGCCCTGCAGCATATACCCAAAAATGAAAATTTCTCAATACTCGATCTCGGCACCGGCTGCGGCGCAATTGCACTGGCTATCGCTAAAGAACGTCCTCACTGCGACATCACGGCCACCGATGTCAGCGATGCAGCACTCGCCGTGGCCAGGGAGAATGCAAATCGACTTGCGTTAGCCAATGTTGAATTTTTGTGCGGTGACTGGACCGCCCCGGTGGCCGGAAGGACGTTTGATATCATCGCAAGCAATCCGCCCTATGTGCCGGAGGCTGATCCAGATCTCGAACGTCTGAAGCATGAGCCTCAAATGGCGCTTCTGTCAGGCAAAGACGGCCTCGATGCAATTCGCAGAATTTCCGTCGAGGCAAAATCGGTCTTAAGGCCTGGCGGGACGTTGCTCATTGAGCACGGTGACAACCAGGCTGAGGAGATCGCCCGGATATTATCGGCAGATGGCTGGGGTGAGATCAGCCAGGTGAATGATCTGGCTGGCAAGCCCAGGGTGACGATTGCGACAGGGTAATCGATAGAAATCGCCCGCTGGAGCGGGCTCCTACATCTTTTTGTATAATATTCGCGGCTAAAGCCGCTCCTACAAATTTTCCTTTATGCAATGAGACAGCCTGTGATTACCATAATGACTAACCACGGCGACATCGTCGTCGAACTCCTTGAAGAAGCCGCACCCATCTCCTGCGAGAATTTTCTTCAGTATGTTGCGGATGGATTTTTCGCGGAAACCATATTCCACCGCGTCATTCCGAACTTCATGATCCAGGGTGGCGGCATGAATGCCGACTTGTCGCACAAGCAAACCCGTGCACCAATCAAGAATGAAGCAGCGAATGGTGAGAAGAACCTTCGCGGCACGCTAGCCATGGCCAGAACCGGTGCTGTGGACAGCGCAACCTCACAGTTCTTCTTCAATCTGCGGGACAACGCGTTTCTGGATCATAGCGGACAGGACTACGGGTACGCTGTGTTTGCAAAAGTGACGGACGGAATGGATGTTATCGACAAGATAGCTGCAGTGCCGACCGGCAACTCCGGTGGTCACCAGGACGTACCGACCGAACCGGTTACCATTATTGAAGTACGTACTGACGGCTAGTTTTCCTTTGTCAAACAACGATCAAAAGACCGGACGTTCGGCGCGGCATATAGCGCTGCCGCGGATCGGCGAGGAAGGTCAGGAAAAGATAGAGTCGGCGACCGTACTCATCATCGGTCTTGGCGGTATTGGTTGCGCGTCAGCCAGTTACCTCGCGAGCAGCGGCGTTGGTCAATTGTTGCTGTGCGACTTTGATACGGTCGATGCGACCAACCTTGGCAGGCAAACCCTGTACGGCCCGGATGACATCGGCCAGCTCAAGGTACATCGTGCGGCATCTCGTCTCGCAGCAATGAACCCGGATGTTCGGCTCACTGAAATCCCCGAGCGCCTGAGTGACGACGCGTTACAAGAAGCAGTTAGACAGGCCGATGTTGTCCTGGATGGATGTGACAACTTTGCGACGCGTTTTCAAGTTAGCGACGCCTGTGTAACAGGCAGTCGACCCCTGGTGTCAGGATCAGCGATTCGGTTTGAGGGTCAACTTGCCGTTTTTGGCCCGGACTATACGAAGTCGCCCTGTTATCGCTGCCTATATAAGGAGTCGGATGAATCGCTCGACGACTGCGCCGGCAACGGCGTGCTGGCGCCTGTTCCTGGCGTAATCGGCACGATGATGGCGGTCGAAGCATTGAAGCAACTTGCCGGAGTCGAATTGACCGCAACCTGCCAACTCAACCTTTACGACGCATTGTCAGGACAGTGGCAACAGGTGACGATCAAAAAACGAAAAGCTTGTCCTGCCTGTGATCAGGCCCGGGATACGCCACCAAAATAGAATCCACGCGTTAGACTAGCTAATCTGACAGCATTGGGAAGACACCATGCTGAAAACGTATCAACACTACTCATCGAATGATGAGTTGGATGCCAGTGTCGAATAGCCGA
>JADFGH010000288.1 GCA_022567775.1 Pseudomonadota bacterium
CTATCGAGTCGGACGTATAGTCGAAGTTTTCAGCAGCGACAACGGAAAATGGATCGGTCGTTGCTTTCATAACGAACACATCGGCGTTAGACCAAGAAAAACCCGTCCCGTAAAACCAACCCGCCACATCGTTGTTCTTGATCGACCATTGTTGGCATAGCCAGTTTACCGAGTCACCCCATATCCAGTCGGCACGGCTCTCTGTGATATCACTCATTGGACCGTGAAGCACTCCGACAAAGGGTGCAGAACCTGCCGCATCACCTCCGCCATCAGACCCACCGCCGCAACCCGATAGCAGTAAGACCAGAGTGACTATTGCTCGATTGAAAACTCTTTCCACTGTTCAATTCACTTAGCGATGATTCGATTACTGTCAGCTCAATTGTGGCCCATTATGGTCTCGGATTCGTGTCCGCTTTGGGTCGTAGCGGCCTATCACCATCGTATCAGCTGGGCGGGCGCTCGTGATCGTAAAGCGGTCGTTCCGGTGCCCCTGTCTGACATGATCAGGGTCCGATGAGCCCTGATTCGCCAATACCCTGACTATGGGTCCGGTCGCGATCGTTCCCTACAGGCCAGCTGAGGCGGTCGATTCAGCCGATCCGCGTGTAAATCTGAGATTTACCGCTTGCCGGGATCCCGGTGGCATGAGGCTGTCGCGTTCAGGTGAAATGGGCCGTCCCTGGCGAGCAGAATGGGAAGGGGAAGATTGGTGGAGCGGACAGGCCGATCCTCAGGGGGAGAGAATACGTCTGTTTGCGGCAACACCCGCCCGCTCCAAATAGAGCAGTAATGATCTTCCGTTTGGGGAAAGGTTCAGATCCGTATATCTACCTATTGACGGGGTTAGGGCCATCCCTGACCCTGATTCGCCCTGCTGTCTCAGCGATGATACCGGCCGAGCGCGAGCCGGCGCTGCAGCGTATGATTTGGAATTCGTGCACAGCGGCAAAATATCATGCCCCTGATTCATGACAGCGAAATGGACGATTTCGACGCGGCGATACTCCAAGCTGGTTTTCATGTGGACGACTTTCACGTCGTAGACCTGGAAGATGAGCCGACAGCAAAGGAGCAGCACCGGATAACTGGCACGGTGACGGTGCACCGGGTATCGACGGACCATGCCATAACATATCGGGCCGGACACGGTTCGACATGGGTGGTGGACTTTTTGGCTGATTTCTACGCAGGCGAATACGGCAAGCCATAAACTTGAGCGCCTCCTGAGTGATTCAGTCTAGGCGTCTGCCAGCGCTATACATAGGTAGATATCCGACGGTGGGAAACAGGGCGTCCTTCGATTACTGGGCCAGACACTTCCGCATGGACCGGTGCAAAGCTATTGCTGCTTTGGTACTCAGTGTGGGAATGCGTGGGGATGCGTCGAGATCGTGTATAAAACGCCCCTCCCGGCATGTCTCAGGGGTACTTACGGGCAAGTTTCAGCGAATAGCACAATAACGCGAGATTCTTGCGTGACAGGCCGTTGTCGTCGCAAGAGCTGAGATCTGGAATCGGACTCTGATTCATGTCAGACAAGCGTACCTGGACGACCGCTTTACCCCCGAAAGCGGCCATTGGCCTGATAGGATGTTGAACGACCGCTAACGACCCGAAGCTGCCGTTCGCTATACGGCTGAAATCGACAAATCGTCACCCTTCCGCCATGATCGGAATCACGATGGGGGACAGAACAATAACGATTTCGTTTATCAAAGAACTCAAGCGCCGTAAGGTCATTCGGCTCGCCATCGTATATCTGGTGGTCGGCATAGTGATCCTCGAAGGCGCGGATGTGCTGGTGCCAGCGCTGGCGCTGCCGGAATGGGTATTGCGCCTGGTCGCCTTGTTGCTGATCCTGGGTTTCCCGTTGTCTCTGGTCATGGCCTGGCATTTCGACTGGACGCCGGATGGACTGAGGCGCGCGGACTCGGCCGATGATGCCGCGCTTATGGCGGCGCCGCCCGATACCAAGGCTGAAGCCGCCGATGAGCCGGCTGCCGATACGCCAATTGCCCCGGCTACGGCTTCCGTCGCGGTCCTGCCCTTTACCGACATGAGCGAGACGCAGGATCAGGGCTATTTCTGCGACGGTGTTGCGGAGGCGATCCTGAACGCGCTGACCGGCGTCAAGAACCTGCAGGTGGCCTCACGCACCTCGTCTTTTCGGTTCAGGAACGCCAGTGAGGACATCCGCAATATCGGCAGGCAACTGTCCGTCAACACGGTGCTCGAGGGCAGCGTCCAAAAAGCCAACGACCATCTGCGCGTCATCGCCCAGCTGATCAATGTCAAAGACGGCTATCACCTGTGGTCGAAGCAATACGACGCCGAATTGAAGGACATCTTCGAGATCCAGGACGAGATCGCACAAAGCATCGCCGAGGCCCAGGCGGTGGAGTTGAGCGCGCAGGAACAAAGCGCGATCAAAACCGCCTCGAGCAAGGATGTTCGTGCCTATGAATATTACCTGCGCGGCCGGCAATTCTTTCATCGCCTCCGCGGCAGCGACATGGTTTACGCGCGGCAGATGTTTGACCAGGCGATTGAAATCGATCCCGACTTTGCGCTGGCCTGGGCGGGCCGGGCGGACTGTTACGCCTTTGTCGAAATGTATGTGAAATCGGACGAGACTAACCGGGTCGAGGTCACCCGCTCCGCCGAGCGCGCTCTGGAACTGGATTCCGTCGGTGCCGAGTCACACGCATCCCGCGGCCTGGCCTACCTGGTTTGTGAGCAGTACGACGAGGCCATCAAGGAGTTCGAGACAGCGATCCAGATAAGCCCGACTTTGTTTGAACCCTGGTATTACTACGCGCGTGCCAGTTTCCACCAGGGCAAGCTGCAAAAAGCCGCCGACCTGTTCGCGAAGGCGAGCGAAGTCAATCCTGAGGATTACCAGTCGCGGACGTTGCGCGCGCATGTATTGCTCGGCCTGGGTCAGGTCGATTTGGCGAACGAAGTCAGCAAGGAAGCCATCGCCGTCATCGAAATACACCTCAAATGGCATCCCGATGACCCGCGTGCGTTTTACCTTGGCGCCGGGTCTTTAGCCCAACTCGGTGAGCGCGATCGTGCCAAGCGCTGGATCGGCCGAGCGCTGACCATTGATCCCACCGACCCCGTGGTTCTTTACAATGTCGCCTGCTTTTACGCCCAGGACGGGCAGGGCGACAAGGCACTGAGTTGCCTGGAATCGGCCGTCGATCATGGCTATGTCGGCGGGTCATGGATGAAAAACGACGCCGACCTGGCCTCGCTCCGCGAAGAGCCACGGTTTCAGGCGCTGCTCGAACGATTGCAATAATTTCTTTTTGCAGGAGGCCCGACAGGCCCGCGAGTGCGATACATTCCTCTCCGTCGTCTGCACCGACAATCCTTACGCGGCCGTCTGGCGACCCGAAGAAGGGACCTGTGAACGGTTTGCTGCAGCGGCAAGAAACTGACTCATTGAAATGTCCGCTATTGGCTGCGATTTCAACCGGTCGATGCAACACCTTAACTAGAACGCAGAAGATGGCATGTATGCTGGTGAACCAAAGCAGACATCGAGGTTTCACGGCGGCAGAGAAGGTGGAATTGTGGGACCGCTGGAAGCAAGCAGGGGCGCTGAAGTC
>JADFGH010000289.1 GCA_022567775.1 Pseudomonadota bacterium
GAACCCCGGTGGCGGTGCCGTCAGCAAATGTATTCTACACGCCTATGAAAAAGCGTTTACGACAGATCCGACGTCGGCGTTTGGCGGCATCATCGCTTTCAACCGCATTCTTGACAGCACCACCGCGCAGGCGATCGTCGGCAAGCAGTTCGTTGAAGTGATTATTGCGCCAGAAATCGATGAAGATGCGCTGCCGGTCCTGGCGGAAAAGAAAAATGTACGGGTGCTGCGTACCGGTGCATGGCCACAATCCGCAGATGCCACCTTTGACTTCAAGAAGGTATCTGGCGGACTGCTGGTGCAAAGTTCGGACACCGGTATCGTGACCGCAGCTGACCTGACGGTCGTATCGGAGAAAGCGCCCGATGATGTGCAGATCAGAGACCTGTTATTCGCCTGGAAGGTCGCAAAATATGTAAAATCGAATGCGATCGTTTTCTGCAAGGACGGCAGGACAATCGGTGTCGGCGCAGGCCAGATGAGCCGCGTCTACAGCACGAAAATCGCTGCCATCAAGGCAGGAGATGAGGGCCTTTCCGTAAAGGATTCGGTGATGGCATCTGATGCGTTCTTTCCGTTCCGTGACGGCATCGACGCTGCAGCCGAACATGGAATAGCAGCCATCATCCAGCCGGGCGGATCAATACGGGACGACGAGGTGATTTCCGCCGCCAATGAGCACGGCCTGGCGATGGTGTTCACGGGCATGCGGCATTTTCGGCATTAATCGACAATTGGTAGGAGCGGCTTCCAGCCGCGAACAGGCTCATGAAGGTATTGATCGTAGGCAGTGGCGGAAGAGAACACGCCCTGGCATGGAAGTGCGCCCAATCTGCCGATGTTGACGAAGTTCTCGTGGCACCCGGCAATGCAGGTACCGCCATCGAGCCCGGATTGCGTAATGTTCCGGTGGCTGCGGTTGACATTGACGGACTGCTTGATCTCGCCGAAACCGAGGCGGTCGGTCTGACCATCATCGGCCCCGAGGTACCGCTCGTTGCGGGGATTGCCGATCGTTTCCAGGAACGTGGCCTTGCCTGTTTCGGCCCATCAGCCGCTGCCGCGCAGCTCGAAGGCTCGAAGGCGTTTACCAAGGATTTCCTGAAGAGACACAATATCCCGACGGCGGACTATCGCAATTTCGATCGGCTTGCGCCCGCGCTCGAGTATATACGCGAACGGGGAGCGCCCATTGTCGTCAAGGCTGACGGACTCGCCGCAGGCAAAGGCGTCATCGTCGCCATGACGCTCGAAGAAGCGGAGGCGGCTGCAACGGATATGTTGAGCGCCGGTGCGTTCGGCGATGCAGGCAAGCGCATCGTCGTCGAGGAATTCCTTGAAGGAGAGGAAGCCAGTTTCATCGTGATAACCGATGGCAAGAGCGTGCTACCCCTCGCCAGTTCGCAAGACCACAAAGCGCGTGACGAGGGCGACATCGGGCCCAACACCGGCGGCATGGGGGCATATTCGCCGGCTCCTGTCGTCACTGCCGATATCGAACAAAAAATTCTCGACCTGGTGATTGAGCCGACGCTTGCCGGCTTGCGCCAGGACGGCATCAATTACACAGGCTTTCTCTATGCGGGACTGATGATCACCGCCGATGGCACACCAAAAGTCATTGAATTCAATTGCCGCATGGGTGATCCGGAAACGCAGCCCATCATGGCGCGACTGAATTCAGACCTGGTATCGCTGTGCCAGGCGACTATTCATGGGCGCCTGGCGGATCAGCAGGCTGACTGGGATCCACGCGCGGCGCTTGGTGTCGTGATGGCAGCCGGCGGCTATCCCTACAGTTATGGGAAAGGTGAAAAGATTGACGGTCTTCCCGAGTCCGCAAGCGACGCATGCAAGGTGTTTCACGCTGGCACAGCATTGAGCGGCGACGACATCGTCACCAGCGGCGGACGCGTACTCTGTGTTGTGGGTCTGGGTGATTCCGTGGCCACGGCGCGTGATGTTGCCTATGAGCAGGTAAACAGCATCAACTGGAACAAAGCATTTTTCCGCAACGATATCGGCCATCGCGCCATCGCCCGCGAGCAAAACTGACAACACAATGATCACGACGACAGAAGCAACGCAGGCAATCACCGCCGCGATGCCGGCGTTCGCGACTGAGTATGTGCCACTGGCGCAGGCCGTTGGCCGGATCCTGCAACAAACGGTCGCTGCCGAGCGTGATCAGCCGCCTTTTGACCGCGTGATGATGGACGGCATTGCCGTGCGGCATGAATCTCTTGCTAGCGGCAATCGCCGCTTCACGATCCAGGGAACGCAGCACGCCGGTGAGCCGCCACAAACACTCACCGGTGCGGACCTGGCGATCGAGATCATGACCGGCGCTGTCCTGCCAAAGGACAGCGACTGCGTGATTCCGGTTGAACGGATTGACGTGCGTGACGGTATCGCAACCGTCGAGGCTGGCTACGAAGCAGAACGACTGCAGTTCGTTCACCGCCAGGGCTCGGACTATCCCGCCGGGCATGAGGTGTTGGCTGCCGGCCGCATGATTACGCCGATGGACATCGCCGTCATCGCCTCCTGCGGTTTGGAGAACGTACAGGCAAGCAGCCAACCGGTGGTGCGCGTCATTTCGACCGGCAATGAACTGGTGCCACCGGGCGAGCCTGTCGAAACACACCAGGTGAGGCTATCTAATGGCCCCGCGCTGGTCGCGATGCTGCAGCAGCAGGGTTTTCGGCAAACAGCGGATGAACACCTGGTCGATGAGCCGGCACTGTTGCGAGAGCGGCTTGCAGAGACCCTGGACGAATCGAGCGTGCTCATCCTGAGTGGCGGCGTCTCCATGGGCAAAGCCGACTACGTACCGCAGGTGTTGAGTGAACTCGGAGTAGAACTTGTTTTTCACAAGATCAGCCAACGGCCGGGCAAGCCGATGTGGTTCGGCATCGGAGCGGAAAAGCAGGCTGTGTTCGCCTTACCGGGAAATCCGGTGTCGTCCCTCGTCTGCTGCCGGCAATATGTGTTGCCAGCCCTGTTTCTGGCAAGCGGCCGCGAGAGTCCGCCAGCGGAAACCGCAGTACTGGCGGAAGACGTCACCTTTAATCCAGAACTGACCTGCTTCCTGCCGGTGCATATAGTGAGTACAGACGACGGGCGTGTCCTCGCGACCCCGGTGCCAACGAATACGTCTGGTGATTTTGCATCTTTATCAGCTAGCGACGGTTACGTCGAGTTAGCCCTCGAGCAGAACGAGTTCCCGGCCGGCACCGCCGTGCCGTTGCACCGCTGGATCAGTCCTTAGACTGCGCGGAACGGGAGTAATCAACCGCATGGTCCGGTATTGCCCGCTGCTCTTTCATTAGCGGATCAGGTACCGCCCTGCCTGCGGACAGGCGCAACGGAATAACTCCAGTCCAGTGCGGAAAATCAAGATCTTTTGCCGCGTCTTTCGGTCGTCCGCTGCAAATTTTGACGCTGGCTTCATCGATTGGCATGACCCGCACCGTGGTCGCGTCGCTTTCATTTCTATCCGGTTGCCGCGAATCCTTCGAGTGGCGGCAATAAGATGGTCCAGCAATGCTTTAAACGCTGCGCCTTTCGTTTCCGCGTCCGATATT
>JADFGH010000290.1 GCA_022567775.1 Pseudomonadota bacterium
GTGGCCTGGTAACAAAGGACGAGCTTGCAAAACCGGACGATTCGATAACCAGGGCTGATACAGGGAATTTTGTGCCTGCGAGTCCGGCAGACATCACCGCATTCCTCACGGGCGACAATTCATCTGAGATCCCCGCGGAAGTGCTGCCGCGTTTCGCGGTTGGCGACGAAGTCACCGTCAGGAACGAACACCCTGCGGGCCATACGCGAATGCCCAGGTACTTGCGAGGTCACCACGGTGAAATTCACAAACATCACGGTGTGCATATTTTCCAGGATGATGTTGACGAAGATGTCGGGCAACAACACCTCTATACTGTCCTGTTCACGGGTCCCGAACTCTGGGGCAGTAGAGCCCATCCGAATGATCGCATCTTTGCAGAACTATGGGACTACCATCTACAGGACGCCAATGCATGAACACGATTCATGACCTCGGCGGAATGGATGGCTTCACGATTCCGGAAAGAGACCAGGGCCGTATCCTGAAGGAGGAGTGGGAGCGGCAGATCTGGGGATTGAATTTTGCAGTGAGAGGAGTGCCGGGTTATGCCACCGGTGGACGTGCTGCCATCGAGATGATTCCACCCGAGCTCTACCTCAGTATGCCGTATTATGCCCGCTGGCTTTATCGGGCAGAAAAATCATTGCTTGCAGGCAGCTTTGTGACCGAGGCGGAACTTGCCGATCCCGACGGTCCTGTAACGATGCCGAATATTCCGAATTTTCAGCCGCGCAGTCCGCAAGAAGCACTAAGGCGACTCACTATTGATGATTCATATGAGCTCGAAGCGGAAGTGCCGCCATTTTTTGCGGTCGGTGACGCTGTAATCGTCAAGAACGAACATCCAAAGGACCATACGAGAATGCCGAGGTATGTTCGGGGTCATCATGGCGTTATTCACCGTCATCACGGTGTGCACTATTTCGAGGATCACGTCGGTGGACAGGACGTCGGGCAACAACACCTTTATACGGTGATGTTCAGCGGCCCGGAACTCTGGGGCCGCAGGGCCCATCCGAAAGATCGAATTTACGCCGAACTGTGGGACTACCATCTGCAGCCAGCTGCATAAGGTGACCGCGCATGCCCGATTCAATTGAACTCGCCGACTTGCCACTGTTACCGCGCGACGACGATGGTCCGGTTTTCGCCGAGCCGTGGCAGGCTCAGGCATTCGCAATGGTTGTCGAACTCACCGAGGCTGGCACGCTGACGCGAGAAGAATGGGCGGATCACCTCGGTGCGGTTTTCAAGGAAGCCGAAGCGCGCGGCGAATACGACACCGGCCAGCGCTATTACGATCACTGGCTGACGGCGCTCGAACGGGTCGTTGTCGAAAAAAACCTGGCCGGATGGGAGGATCTGAGTAAGGAAGGCGAGAGCATTCGCGAGAACGATCATCACAACCGTGAGCATCAACTGGAGGGCGGGCACTGATCGGAAGCGGTTTCCCACCGTGTAATCCAGTGCAAAACTGGTGCCGGCGGTAACTTGTCAACCTATTGGCGTCAGTTCCAACCCCTGTTGCAGTGGTTAGTGGGAGCCGCTCCCACAAGTCGCTCCCAGGGTTCTCTTGGTTGCAATACGCTTGACTAGTCGTTTAGAACGGCCGCGTTTTGTGTCGACCGTAATGCGATATCTGCATCACAGGTGAACTCGTAGATTGGTGAATCGAACGGCATTCTGTGCCAGATGACCTTGGCGGTGTAGGGTTCGGTCAGATAGGCCGGATCAGTCACCGTGTATTCAAGCGTCAACACTGATCCATCTTCGTTAACGGTATATCGCTCGATCAACTCCTTTTGCGCGCTTGATGGGATATCCGCCCCATTGCCGTTCGGTTCCCAGCCGGAGGCGAGTCCGGCAGACAGTGCGGGGAAGCCGTCCGACTCGATAATCAGTGTGTCATCTTCGTACCGGCCGACGCGCCTGCCAAAACTCGGATCAGTAACGTTAGGAACATTTGATCCGAGAGTAAACGGACGGTGAAGTGTCGCGTACTCGTGAAAAATTTCGATGTCATTGCCGTCACGCTTGATCTCGTAGACGTAGGGAATCATCAGCAGCGATGGCAGGTTGGACGGGACGCATTCCGATGCCGGGTTGATCAGGGGATCGAAGTTTTCGCGCGCCTGTCTGCCGGCATCATTCAGTGGCATCGGCGAATCCGATACTTTTTGCCCCGTGATGAACGTCATCCATTTACCGGTAAGGCGATCGATGCCGGTAATGCCTTCGCGCGTATCCGAGATTGCGTAATCCGGCGCTTTGCGGATGGAATCAAGCATCTCGAATCGCTTGCCGTCCGCTGTGTTGATTTCCGCACCGAACAGCAGCAGCTTTTCCGGCCGCCGGCTGCGAGGGCCGCGAATCGTTACCGTATCGCCGACTTTCAGCGTATCTTTCGTGATGCCGAGGCGTCTGAGTATCGGTACTGCATGAGCTTCGACCGCCCAGGTTTCAATGGTGCCATCCTCGGTGACGACATCCACACCGAAAAATGAATGCGGGCTGCGCATTTTCACTTCGGAAAGGACGCCACTGATTTCAACGACGTTGGTCGTGTCATAGTGGGTGGCGAATGAATGATGGGCGTTCGCAGTACTTGCGAGGAAGAAAACAGCGCCGGCCAGGGCAAAACCAGATATTTTGAAGTTATTCATTTATTCGCAGACCTGGCAGTGAAAATGACGGGTGTCGATTGACTACCTGATCAGTAATACTTCCTGGTTGACGGGATAGAGCCATTCTACACCACGCTCCGTAACGATGGCATCGTCCTCCAGCGGGATGCGCAGTTTCTTGCCACCCCATTCGGGGATCGCCGTGTAGGCAAATAACTCGATCGAGAACAGGTTCGTCGGCTGAATCATGTAGCTCATGCGTTCGGGATTGAACCACGCGATTGACGGGCCGATGCCGTGGCCGAGATTGCCGACGGAGTGACAGCCGATGATCACATCGATGAGATCAGGATCGTCTGTTGGCTGGTTGAAGGTTTCCATGACCGTGAAGCCAGCCTCGCCAATGAGTCTGTTCAGCAGTTCGTACGTCTCCCCGGCAGTTCGGCCGGCCTTGATGTTCTGTTTGAGGATGTCGCGGACCGCGCGGCCATTATCGAATGCCTTTTGGATACTGTCCGGCAAATGGGTTTCGCCCTCCTGCAGCACATAGGCGTGACGCTTCATATCTGTGTAGAAATTGAGGTAGCCGACACCCCAGTCGATCATCAGCAAGTCACCGCGCTGGATGATGCGTTCGTTCGACGTTGCCTCGACCCCGTCGGGCCCGGTCACGTATTTCTTGGCTCCTTGGGTGCTTTGTGCATCGTATAGCGGCGGTGAGTTGCTTGGAAAGTCGCCACCTGACAGAATCGCCCGGTCAATGTTGTCAGGAGGGCGAAGTCAGTGACCAAGAGTGCACCGGAGAAAAAAAAGGCGGGGCGACCTTCGCGCGTGAACGAACGGCGCGGTCAGATTCTGGAGAAAGCCGCGCAACTGTTCTGCGTCCATTGTTGAGCGACTCGTCCAGCGGCCCGTCATTCGTGAAACGATTGA
>JADFGH010000291.1 GCA_022567775.1 Pseudomonadota bacterium
CAATTTTTATGCGCAGTACGCCTCGATCAAACCGTGGTTGCAGACACGTACACCGGCGCCGCCCGATCGCGAGAGACTGCAAAGCAAGTCGGATCAGGAACTGATCGACGAACCGGCTGCCTGTATTCTTTGTGCCTGTTGCTCAACCGCCTGCCCGAGTTACTGGTGGAACGACGATCGATTCCTCGGGCCGGCAGTATTGCTCGCGGCCTATCGCTGGCTGGTCGACAGCCGTGATGAGGCGAAGGACGAACGGCTGGATTATCTGGAAGATTCGTTTCGCCTGTATCGCTGTCACACGATCATGAACTGCACCAGTGCCTGCCCCAAGGGACTCAACCCGGCCAAGGCGATCGCCGCAACCAAGAGAATGCTGGCGGAACGAAGGCACTAGCGGCGATGAGATCTCCGCAAGCTGAATCTCCTATCGCCCGCTGGGGCGGGCTCCTACGAAACGATCGTAAAACCGACCGTAGGAGCCCGCCCCAGCGGGCGATGTTTAAGAGGCCATGGATGGCTTCTTAAACAGGCTGTTAGTAGCGGTCCTTCAAGACTTTGAACATCAGCAGGAACAGGATGGCACTAAATGGAATCGCGACCCAGATGCCGTTGACGCCAAATGCGCTGGCGAAAGTGACCTCGCCATAGTTGGTGATTTCGATCAGGCCCTTGAATGCCGGATAGACCAGCGCATAGACCAGGGCGCCGGCCAGTCCGCCCAGTATGGTAACAACGGCATCCGTTTTACCCTCCGCCGCTGCGACGATACAGGTTCCGGGGCAGTATCCGGCAACCGCGAAGCCAACACCGAAAATCAAACCGGCAATAGTGATGCCGACGACATAAGTCGGTTTGATGCTCATGTTGGCCATGTCCACCAGGTCGAGGGCATAAATGCCCACCGTGCCAACGGCGATGGACATCAAGATCAACTTGATGACGTCCAGGTCCTTCAACAACAGGCTGCCCATGATTTTCTTGTAACTGGAGGCGCCGCCGAGTTGCAGTATTGCGCCAAACGCCATGCCGATAACGAGTCCCAATACGAGTTTCATGATGCGAGCCTCCTCTTGTACAACAATCGCGCAGTGACGATGCCCGAGGCAAAAATCGAAATGCCGAAAATGAATGAGCCAATCGTGAGCTGGGAAATGCCGCTGATCATGTGACCGCTGGTACAGCCTCCCGCAAGTCTTGCGCCGAACAACAACAATGCGCCGCCTGCGAATGCGTGTATCATGCGCCGCGGCGACGAGCTGCCAAATTCCTCCCGCCACATCGAGGGTAGTGACGGATTCTCACGTTGCCGAAACTTCTTGGTGAAAAATGCCGACAAGCCACCGCCGACAAACATGCCGAAGACGAGCATCCAGCCATAGCCAACGCCCCAGTCATCTCTTTGGCCATACTTATTGAGATATTCGTTCGATTCGGCTGCGTTTGGAGCCGCGCGGTGTAACACAATGGCATCGGTAACGACGTATTGTGTTGAGACCCCCAGCGGCTTGACCAGCGCAGTCGCGGTAATCAGCAGCAGTCCGAGCAGCAAACCGGCGACTTTCCACGACAGAACAGGTTGATCCTGCATGTGTCACCTCCTCAGGATTATTGTTCGAAGCGTATATTAGCATTCTTGTATATAAGATAAAACACATATTCGTGGTGGCTGGCGTCAGGACCGGCAGATCACCAATCTTTATATTATAAAACAGTAATATACTATACTGGCAGCCAGTTTCAACTGCGCTTTCAGGTTAATCGGGTTGCTTTTCCGCTCGCCGCAGAGCTCACGCTGGTGCGGACCGGGTTACTCAATCTCCATCTGTTCGAACACCCGGCCGGCGTTCTTCCTGGGAACGCGGCTGCGGCGCTCTCGTGTGCAAGAATCGCTACGGTCTGCTCCACCCAAAAGTTGTTGCCGAGCATTGCATGACCCTGCCCGTTTTCGTTGATGACAAGGACGACCGGCTGCCTGGTGATGCTTTTGATTTCCGTGTGCAGCGCCGTGCCAGCAGGTAGCTCGCGCCACTGTTGATCACGACAACACCATCTCCGGTGACGATGAACGACAGGTTGTTGTTGTGTCCTGCATTTTCGTAAGTCGGCGGGGCGGTCGCACCGATAGCCGACCATACGCCCGGGATGACCTGAACGGGCCTGGAGTAGAGCACGGAGCCCGGGTATTGATCGGCAACAGGTTGATCCGCGAGCAATGGATTGTCAGCTACCACTACCAGCAACAGGATCGCGAGTTTCGGGCTACCTGATCTCGCGAGGAGGATGCCGCAGCTTTTCATGAAATAATCATAGTCCATAAGCGGCTAGTGCCGCGCTCGGCGCACATTGTCGGATTGCGGCGCATTCATGAGGCGCTCGATTTCCGCCGAGCTCGTCGGCACGCCTGCGGACAGCACCTCATGACCGCCGTCCGTCACCAGAACCATGTCCTCGATCATGATCGAGATGTTTTTCTCCGGGATGTAAATCTTGGGCTCCACTGTGAATACCATGCCTGCTGCCAGTGGACGAGTCGTGTCGCCGGGATCCGCTACCTCGAGACCGATAAAGTGTCCGAGTGCACGCACGCCGCGGACCATGCCTGCATTCCGGGTCAGGTAATGAGTGGGCGAGGGCATCATGCCCCAGACCCGGTCTGCTCCCATGGCAACGACGTCCTCATATTGTTCAAGCCCGTGATTGCGGAATACTTCAGCTGCGGCCTTGACCGCGTCCAGCAACATGATACCTGGCTCGATCTTCGCGATTGCGGCCGCCCGGGCCTCGTCTACGATATCGTAATACTTTCGCTGCTCGTCGGTGAATTTTCCGGATACCGGGAAGGTGCGGCAAAGATCCGATGTGTATGTCATATACTCGGCGGCGCCGTAATCGACAAACAGCAGATCGCCGTCCTGCATCACCCGATCGGCCGCACTATATTGCTCGTTGTCGATAGTGAAAAATGTCATTTTCGAACCCGACTTCACAATGACTTCGAATGCTGCTCGTGGCGAGCCTTCCTGTTTCCACACATACTCCATTAATCCCGCAACTTCGAGATCGTTCATACCCGGGCGCACTTTGCGCATAGCCTCGACGAGACCCCTGGCGCTGATTTCGGCAGCACGGCGAAGAGCTGCAATCTCATGTTCGTCTTTGATCAGGCGCAAGCCGGTCAGGATGGGATCGAGATCCCGGATCTCTTTGCCGTCCAGGCGCGCCACAATGGAGCGCACGATTTGTTGTGATATTGTCGCGGGCGGAGCGAACCCGGGTGGGGCGTAAAGTTCAGTGTCATCGAGCGGCAAATAAACGGTCTGTGCGTCGCCGACCAAGCCAACCAGCCGGTCCTCGAGTTCTGCGATGGGATAGGATTCTTCGATGCCGATGACATCCCTGACCCGGGGCCCGGGAGCCAAACGCCACGGTCCGGGGCGGTTCCAACGCGCCCACCGGAAGTCCTCGAAATCTGCCATCGGGTACTGGGCGCCAAGGAACTGATGTTCGTCCGGAAGAAAAACAGCCGTGCGCCCGGATGTGACGACCAGGACCGCA
>JADFGH010000012.1 GCA_022567775.1 Pseudomonadota bacterium
AATCGCGATCCACAGCGCCTTCTTGCCATTAGAAGACGAACTTTGGGCGATTTGGAGCACTGCATAGATATGGGCAATAAGAATCAGAAAGCCGAGAATCCCGCTTATTTCCATTGGTCACCCCTGATGCTAAAGTTATTCGAGCGGTTCCGTCAGTGTCAGGACCTTGAGGTTCGGATCGGCAAGAATCTCTTCTTCAGTAAACGGAAAATCGATCCACTCACCCCGCGAATAGACCTCTGTAAGATCAGAGTAATGGTCCGACTCCGGCTCCTGCGATTGTGAGTAGGTCAGAATGCCGCCCGGCTGCACCCGGCCGTCTTTGTCCCAGGAGATTACCTGGATATAGCTGTTGCCATGTATGATCGGATTGTAGCCTCTGTCCTTGGTCAGATTGGCGACAATCATGCTGAACATTCCCGCCCACCCCTGTGCGCCGGGAATGGCAATCTTCCTGTCGTTTCGCATGGCGTACTGAAGGTCGCCCCAGCGGGCGTCCATCGCGATACCGGCATCCTGCAAGACCAATTGTCCTTCCGCGAGCGCCCGCCGGACTGCGGTTCTTATCGTGGGTCTGTCGAGGGCAATGCCACGCGGCGTGTTGACCGGGTCACCGGCATCGAAAGGAACTGCGTAAATATTCTCAATGCGATTCGCGATGCGCCAGAATTCAGTCCACACATGCATGCCGCGGCTATCGATATTGGCGGTCCTGTCCCAGGCAGCGAGTGTTCTGCAGCTGGCTGCGATGTCGACTTCCCCGTTGTCCGCAAGCATGACAATCGTGTTATCGCCACAGGCTTGCAGCACCTCGTCCAGTAAAAGCTCAGCGGCGTAGTTGCGTTGGTTGTACAAGATCGCGCGTAAATCGTTGGCGGTCACTTTTTCGCCGGTCCCAAGCTGCTCCCGGACGAATGTGAGCCCTGCACGGGTACGCAATGTCCGTACGGTACGTTCGGGTCCGATGATCGGAGAGTAGCCCTCCAGCGGTGCCTCGGGATTTGCCAGCCAGTAGCTGTCATTTGAATTGGTGACGTAATCGTTCCGTCGAATGCGCGGCATTTCCCCGGCCGGCAGGGCGCCGGCGACACGGCTTCTGGAATCCGACTTCCATTCGCACACACTTCTTGCGCCATCCAGCACGACGACAAAACCCGGAATTGACTCGACCTTGACTCCGCACTCGTCCAGTAATTCCTTATCAACATTCGGCGTCGTCGAAATATCCGCGTAAAAGGCCGTGCCATTTTTGTCGGTTGCGATCGTATTGGTCCAGAACACACCTTGCTGGCTGATCGCAGCCTCAATATCGTCTACCGATGTCGCGACACTCAAAGCAGCATAGGTAGCGGCGGCTTCGGTATTGTCGATGACCGCATCCCTGATCGCGTAAGCAGTGTTGTTAGTCCACGGCAATTGATCGCTGACGATAACGGGTCCGTAGTGCGTCATATACACCGTGTGCTGCCGGGATTCGGTTTCACCGTCTGGCTGGCTCACGGCTACGGTTACTGTTTGCGCTTTGATTGCGCGGTATTCATCGCCGTAGCGGTACTCAAGCGGGTTTGCCGGATTCAGGGTGAGTTCGTACAAAGTAAAGCGCAGTGCCGTGGACACGGTGTGTGTCCAGGCAACGTCTTTGTTAAAACCGATCGACACGGCATTTGTTGTGTACAGGCTGACGCCCATGGTATCCACAACGCCCGGGATCGTTGTATGTATCAGGTGAAAACGCGATGAGCCGCGCCACGGGTAATGCGGATTCCCCAGCAGGATACCGCGCCCTGAAGCCGTTACATCCTTACCGAACGCAACAGCATTGCTGCCGAGGCCTGCTTCAAGGCCAAACTGGCTGTCGCCGGCGGCAACCTGCTCGCCGGGCGGTTTTGCTCTCGCCATATCATTTTTGAAGCGGCCGAGACCGTAACGAATGCCAACTCCGGTCATCAGCCGGGCCACATCTTCCTCAACCATCGGTCGCACCCACGGCCGAGTGTTGCAGGATGCCGGCAGCTTACCTTCATTGTCCTTAAGGTACCGGTTGTACCCGGCAACGTAGCCTTTGTTGTAGCGACTGTTTTCCTCCGGCATGGCGAGCGCGAAACGCTGTAATCTCTCTTCAGTAAGCAGTGCGCGGTGAAATATGTCGCTCTCCAGATTGCCGTTTTCAGCACCCATATACGAGGAGAGGTTACCGTTGACCATGACGATATCGCGGGCAATAACGCAGACCGCATCGGTCGCCGTTGCGTAGGCAAATCCGTAGCCAAGACTTGCCGAGTCGTTCGCTTTCACATGTGGAATGCCGTAGCTGGTCCAGCGAATCTCCGTTCGGTATCCATCGCTGGGGGCTGAATTCGATGCGCCATGATCAGACGAACAACTCAATAAACCAATGAGTGCGGGGACGAGAACGAATCGACGAAGCGACATTGAAATCTCCTGAAGAATCTTGAAATTGCCTGTTGGGCGAGAAGCGCTTGCTGGCGATGAGAGGTGGAAAGTGTGCCTATTTTCCGCAGCCCAATCAATGCAGTTCGCCAAACCCGGCATGCCTGATACTTTGCGGGCAGACATCGCTATAGTCACGAACCCCGGTGGATTCACGGTGTATCATGACCAAAATCCACTTTCGGACCGCGCAACACTGGTAATCAGCTCCCTGGCGCAGTTCGATTTTCAGTCATTAACCCGGAGGTTTAGCTGTGCAAATTCGAGCATATCTTGCATGGGCAATCCTGGTCATTTTTCCTGCTGCGGGCTGCTCGCCTGATAACGCGACGCAACCGGGCGTATCCGGCGAATACATCGGGCAGGATGATGTAACGTTTTTCGGTGCGGGAAAAGTTGCTCGTTATCAGCAGCAGAGTGACGGTTCACTGGAAAACATAGGGCCGCTTTTTTTCGCAGAAATATTTATCGCGGCGGGTGGCGAGGTAACGGATGCGAGCATTCAGTTTCCGCAACCGGCGGGCGATATCAGGGATTTGCTGTACCGTCATTCCGAATCCGACGAAATCGGGGACGTTATGTATCTGAGCGGCAATGCCGATACAGTCGACGAGCTTGACCGGAACTTTCCGCCTGCCGAGTATGTTTTTAATTTCACAACCGGCAGCGGCAATATCATCAATCATGCCGTGAGTTTCAACGACAGAAAATTTGCGAAACAGCCGGTCATCATTTTCCAGCAAAATAAACGAACGATTGCCACCGATCAGGTTGATCCGACCGTAGATCTTGTAATTACCTGGCCGCCCTTCACTGAGGGACGTGCGGATGCAAACGGCGTACTGGATGATTTGATATTTGTGGCGATCGATAGCTGCACGGTGGAAGATATTGTCCATAGTGGACGGCCGTTTGAGAAAGATGATTACCTGACCTTCCGGGCGACGGAGTACGTGGTGAGCGCCGGGACGCTGTTGCCGGGACAGGAATACAGCATGTATGTTGAGCACGCGATCCTGGCCGACACACATGACGTAGCGGGCATACCTGCATTCGCAACCTTGGCCGCATCGACGTACATGGATTTTAAAACGACAGGTGCGGCGGACCCGAACGGCTGCGGTGAGCAGCCATAACAGCAGACGCCTGTCAGGCGCAGCGTCCTGATCCTGCCTGGCGGCTCCACAAGCGCTAACGGCTGGTCGAAGAAACCTCAGACGGTTTGGGCGGTTGCTTCGGACTCCTGTTCTTCAAAGAAATACATGCCGATCGTCTCGGCAACACAGGCGGGCTTTCGTTCACCTTCTACTTCGACCTTGATTTCTGACAGCAGGTGCAGTGCACCGCCGCGTTTCCGTGCCTGCAATACCGTCGCCCGTGCGCGTACTCGCGCGCCAACCGGGACCGCCGTATAGAAGCGCACTTTGTTGCAACCGAAGTTGATGGCGCGCGCGAGGTTTTCTACGTGCACAAAGTCTTTGGTCAGCGTCGGGATCAGCGACAGGGTCATGTAGCCATGAGCGATGGTTTTGCCATCGGGCAATTCGCGCGCGGCCCTCTCCTCATCGACGTGAATCCACTGGTAATCGCCAGTGGCTTCCGCAAACCGATTGATCATTTGCTGGTCGATGACAACCCAGTCGGAGACCCCCACTTCGACGTTCTCGAGCGCCTTCGCATCCTCGATCGACTTGATGACGTGAAATTCCGTTTCCATAAAATCCCGCTGTTTCAGAAAATTTGGCTCAAGCCGGGGCCTGCAGACCAGAATGGTGCAGTGCAAGAAATACACAGAAGCGCCCGGCAGGGCAAGTTTTATCGTGCATTTTGCTGCAGTTTTCTGGCTGGATGCCCGGTAAAGCCAGCAATGATGCGGCTATCAGGCCAGCGAAATTGCTGCGCTATTTTGCGCAGACAGCGCCGATCATGGCGGGTTCGCGTCAGCGCCCCAGTACTGGTCCTTCAGTAATCGCTTGTACAGCTTGCCCGTGGCGTGTCTCGGTAATGCTTCTATAAAATCGATCGATTTCGGGCACTTGATCGGCGACAGGTGTTCCCGGCAATACGCGATAAGTTCTGCGGCCAGGTCCGGCACCTGGTCTGCAGGGTCGATCAGTTGAATAACAGCCTTAACCTGCTCACCCATTTCCTCATCCGGTATGCCGAACACGGCGGCATCGGCGACCCGTGGATGCATGACCAGGATGTCTTCCGCCTCCTGCGGATAAATATTGACGCCGCCGGAAATGATCATGTATGCCTTGCGATCGGTCAGGTAGAGAAAACCCTCATCGTCCACATAACCGACATCACCCAGGGTGCTCCAGCCGTCTGCATTGTGCGCCGCCAGTGTCTTGGCCGGATCATTCAGGTACTCAAAATCGGTGCCACCCGAGAAAAAGATCGTTCCGATCTGACCTGCGCCCATTTCAGTGCCGTCTTCATCAACAATATGCACCGCACCGAACAACGGCCGCCCGACAGTGCCCTTGTGCCTGAGCCAATCCGCGGAGGCGACCGCACAAAACCCGCTGCCCTCGGTGCCGGCGTAATACTCGTTGATGACCGGCCCCCACCACTCGATCATGCGTTCCTTGACCGCTACCGGACACGGTGCTGCCGCGTGAATGGCAACGCGCATGCTGGAAATATCGTATTTCTTTCGCTCAGCCTCCGGCAGCTTGAGCATTCGGATGAACATAGTCGGCACCCATTGTGAGTGCGTGCACTGGTATTTTTCAATCGCCGCCAACGCAGCAACAGGCTCGAACCTTTGCATAATGATGGAGGTTCCACCGAGCCCCAGAATGGCGAGGTTAAATCGCAGCGGTGCAGCGTGATAGAGAGGTGCGGGGGACAGGTAAATCGAGTCAGCGCTGAACCCGTATAACCCGCTTATTGCCTCGAAAATCTCCGACACCGACTCGGGAGATTCGCCGGTAAGGTCGATCTTCACACCTTTCGGCTGGCCGGTAGTACCGGATGAATACAGCAAATCCTGACCCTTGGTCTCATCGGCAATCGCTGCGGCCGGCATCGTTGAAACCTCAGCCTCCAGGGGAAGGTATCCGGGCATCTCGCCACCGAGTGAAAACAGATGCACCTCGCTCGAGAGAATTTTCCCAAGCTCCGTGGCACGGGTAGTGAATTGCGCCGAACAGATGTACATTCGGGCACCACAATCTTCGACGATGTACCGGGTTTCCGCCGGTGATAAATAGGTACTGATCGCCGTGTAATAAAGTCCGGCCCGCAATGCACCAATGCATATCGCGAAAAACTCCGGGCAGTTTTCGAGCGTGAATGCGATGCAATCGCCCGTTTCGAATCCGCGCCGACGGAAAAAATTAGCATATTGGTCTGCGCGGTCTGACAGCTCGCCATAAGAGACAGTCTCACCACTCTCGAGCATGACGATTGCCGGCTTGTGCGGATTGGTGAGCGCTGCTGCCCTGAATCCCATGATCTGATTCGACTCCCGGTGCTTGCGATGGCCCGCGTGATCTCTATACTCGAATCCGCATCACGGACGAGAGCTGACAGTGTAAACAATCCATGTCTGACAGTGCCATTTTCGCCATTGTGCTCGCCGCCGGACCATCCACACGTTTCGGCCGCACCAAGCAACTCGAACCATTCGAGGGCATGCCGCTTGCCGCCGGCGCGCTGCGCAAAGCCGAAGCGGTTTGCGGCGCGCGGAGCGTCCTGGTGACGGGTAAGGACTCGCACGAGGTTGCAGCCGCATGCCAGCCGCTGGCTGGCTATTTCGTCATCAACGACGACTATAAGCAGGGCCTGGCGAGCTCTATCGCCTGCGGTGTGCGAGCTGTTGCGGAGAGCGCGGATGCGATACTGCTGATGCTTGCCGATCTGCCACTCATTACCACGGAACACCTCACCGACCTGGTTGACGCCTGGGCCGAATCGCCACGATCGATCATCGCCAGTGAATTCGAGGATACGCTGGGGCCGCCAATCGTGTTTCCGAAGGCGGACTTCGATGCATTGATGCAGCTAACCGGCGATCGCGGCGCGCGGCCGATTATCGATGCCAACAAGGAACGTGTACAGGCTATCGCCTGTGAGGAAGCGGCCTTCGATATCGACCGCCCGGAAGACCTGGCGGGGATTTATTAGATCGCGGCAAGATGCCGCTCCTACATTATTTTTTTAGAACTGTGGGAGCGGCTTTAGCCGCGAATAGATACGCGCCCCAGCGAGCGATGTTTGTGGGACGGCGGTGGGTTAACCCGCAACTTTTCTTTCGGGCTGCGCATGCATTGCGCAGCGCTCACAGTTCACCCAGCCGGAGTCGCCGTTGACGTAGTACTCCTTCTTCCAGACAGGCAGGCGAACCTTTACCTCATCAATAATGAAGCGGCAGGCCGCGAATGCCTCATCCCGGTGCGCCGACGTCACGCCAACCCAGACGGCGCATTCGCCAATCTCCAGCAGCCCTTCCCGGTGCACGCAAGCAGCGTTAAGGATCGGGTATTTTTCCCGGGCCTCCGCGATGATCTTCGCGCCTTCTTTGACGGCGAGCGGCGCGTAGACTTCGTACTCGAGCCGCAGAACTCCCTGACCCTCATTCTCGTTCCGAATCCAGCCTTCGAATGCGACGTAAGCACCGGCGGCATCACCGGTGAGTAATTGCCGCAGCTTGTCCGGCTCGATCGCGCTGTTAATAATGCGCATCCGATCAGCCTCCGGCCACCGGCGGAAACAGGAGCACGGTGTCACCATCGTTAACGGGCGTACTCCAGTCAGCCATTTCGTCGTTAATGGCAACTTTGCAATGTCCGAGTGGTTCCTGCGAACCGTGCCGGTCTTTCAGCAACTCGTACACGTCGCCCGCGGTCGCCGCACGCAGGCTGACGGTTTCCTCGCCCACGCCGGCATGCTCGCGGAAACCTGCGAAATAACGAACGGTAATGTTCTTGTTCATAGCGCGGTTTCGATCCCGGTGCCGGCGAGATCTTCCGGCGAGTTGATGTTGTGCAGCGCGCCCGGATTAGGTTGTGCCAGCAATCTTGTATCCGAATCAATCAGCATCTTACGTGGGCAAATTATTCCCTTGCTTACGAAATTTAAAATCAGCGCCCGGGAATCGGGACGGTATATCGCGCATAAGGGTTCGGGAAGGTCGTCAAGAATGCTTTTATACGCCGTAATGGGATGCTCCGCGGAACATTCTTCTAACAGGTAGCCGATGGTCGCGTGGTCAATGTTTGGCAGATCGCAGGCGAGAACCAGCCAGCTGACCTCGTTGTTCGAATCCATTGCCGACAGGATGCCGGCAACCGGACCCATGTCTTCATAGCGGTCCACTATCTGCTCGAATTTTCTGCGTTCGGCGTCATCAGCCTGAGCGGCGCGGGTCGATACAAATACACGATCCACGTGCTCTGCAAGCAGGCCAACGGCACGACTCAATTGGGTCTCGCCATCCTGCACCAGCAGTGCTTTATCGCTGCCCATGCGCCTGCTTTTGCCACCGGCGAGGACCAGCCCCCATACTGCTTCAGGCGCTGTCATCGTGATACTCGTGCTTGCCGCCCGTCTTCGAAATCAGGCGCGTCTGGCTAATCGTAATCTGGTGCGAAAGCGCTTTGCACATATCGTAAACAGTCAACGCCGCGACAGATGCGCCGGTGAGTGCCTCCATCTCAACGCCGGTTCGATGATGCACTTTGCAGTGACAATCGATGACGACCCGCTTTTTCTCATCCAGCTCAATCGTAATTTTGCAATTGTCCAGTCCAAGCGGGTGACAGAACGGGATCAGTTCGTGCGTGCGTTTTGCCGCCATCACACCCGCGATAATCGCCGTAACAAACACCGGCCCTTTGGCGGTTTCGATATCGCCGCCAGAAAAACGGCCGGCAACGTCGGCTGGAAACTCGACCATGGTCCGGGCATGCGCGGTCCGGTCGGTCGCCTTCTTGTGACTGACATCGACCATGGTCGGCCGATTGCCCTTGTCGATATGGCTGAGTTTGCTCACCGCTTTGTCTACCCGCCCATGCGGTACATTTCGACTTTGTTGATCAACGGCTGCTCTGCCGGTTCCAGTGCCCGCAATTCGCTGTAGCGGTCTTTTCGCTCAGTCCAGACGTTCCTCAGAATATCTGCAAGTTCCGTATCGCTGGCGCCGTTTCGGATCGGCTCCTTAAGGCTCAGGCCGGCAGTCGCGAACAGGCAGGTATATAAAGTGCCGTCAGCCGACAGTCGCGCCCTGCTGCAAGCGCCGCAGAACGGTTCCGTCACCGAAGAAATGAAGCCGACTTCACCTTCACCATCCAGGTACTTGTAACGCCTGGCGACTTCACCGGCATAATTCCGGCCGACGGCACGTAGTGGCCAGCGCGCCTGAATCATTTTTAACAGGTCCAGCGACGGCACTACCTGTTCCAGCTTCCAGCCATTGCGGCTGCCGACGTCCATGTATTCGATCAGCCGCACGATATGGCCGCTGCCGCGGAAGTGGTCGAGCACATCCAGCACCGTATGGTCATTCACGCCGCGCTGCACGACGACATTGATTTTGATCGGTGTCAGACCGGCTTTCTCCGCCGCCTCGATTCCCTCGAGGACTTTGGACAATTCGCCACGGTTTCCACTCATGTGGCGGAATATGTCCTCATCCATACTGTCGAGACTGATGGTCACGCGGTGCAGACCCGCATCCGCGAGCGACTGGGCAACGGGTGCCAGCAAGACTCCGTTGGTCGTAAGCGCCAGATCATCGACACCCTGTAGTTTGCTCAATTGAGTGATCAGGCCAGCGACTTTCTTGTCCAGCAGTGGTTCGCCACCGGTCAGTCTCAGCTTGCTGACGCCCAGGCCAACCGCAATTGCGGCGATCCTGAAGATCTCGTCGTGGCTGAGCCGCTGATGGCGGGTCAGGAACTGGTAGTCCTTGTGAAATTCCGCTTCGGGCATGCAGTAGGGACAGCGGAAATTACATCGGTCCAGCAGCGATATCCGCAGGTCCTGCAACGGTCGGCCGAAGGTATCCCTGACCTCGGGAGCCGCCTGCGTTATGTTATGTGCGGTCGTGAGTTTGGAAGGCATCCCGCCATTCTGCCCGAATACGGGGTCGTGTGACACTGTATAACTACTAATGGGCTGTCAGGAAAGCCACAGCAAGCGCACAGAAACAACCAGGATGACCAGGCCGGTCAGCCGCCGAATATGTGATGCCTGAATCCAGTTGGCGCCTGCGCGACTGCCAAGCTGGCCGCCGATCAGGACTGCCAGCGGTAGCAGCAGGTAGGTGACGTCGAGTAATTCCCCGGCGCGCTCACCGAGCTTGACGAGTTGCCCGGCGAGTCCGGCCAGGGAATTGACCAGGATGAACAGGGAGCAGGTTGCTGCGACCGTTTTTGCCTCTGCAAGACGAGTGAGGTGCAGGACCGGCGCCAGGTAAATGCCGCCACCAATGCCGGTGATTCCTGCCAGCCCACCCAGCAATAAACCAAGTCCGAGGCTGACTGGCATAGCGGTTTGCGGGACGAACTCACGCTCTTTACGCCACCGCCGGTCCAGTAGCATCAAAAGCCCGGATACCAATAGCGCCAGCCCCAAAATCTGCAGGAAACTGGACTCGTCAAGTCGCAGGTAACCACCCAGGAATGCGGCCGGTACAGAGGTGGCAATCAACGGGGCCGCGAAACGCAGGTTCAGATGACCCGCCTTCGCAAAATGATAAACACCGCCAGAAACCACAACGAGATTGCATAGCAGTGAAACCGGCGGTACGAGTTCCCAGTAAAGCCCCGATTCGATCAGGATCGCCGTATAGGTCGAGCCACCGCCAAAACCGACCGATGCGTAGAGGAAGGCGACTGCAATGAACGCAAGCGCAGTCAAATACATGTGAGCGTGCCTCCTTGTTAAACCCTAGGTCGGACGCCTGAATTGCGCTCTGGTGCGGCGCAACATCGCCCGCTATACTGCTGCCCGCGTTTCCGCCACCATGAAATCCCACAGGGGGCGGTGATGTTAACCTGCAACATCATTTGCTAACAACAGCCACAGCAGTGTCGAGGGCTGCTGCCCGGGCCCACTCGAAATTGCTTCAGGCGAGACTATGAATGTAAACCTTACCGAAGACGAAATTGCGTTCCGCGATGAAGTCAGAAAATTCTTCGCCGAGAAATATCCGGCAGACCTTCGCATAAAACAGGACCAGGGCATCACGCTGCGTCGCGAAGATACGATTCGCTGGCAGAAAATACTTTATGAGCAGGGTTGGTTCGCCGTGAACTGGCCGGAAGAATATGGCGGCACCGGCTGGACGCCCATCCAGAAATATCTTTTCGCCAATGAAATGGCTGCGGCAAACGCGCCTGTCATCGTGCCGTTCGGCGTTGCGATGGTCGGCCCGGTGATTTACACATTTGGATCAGATGAACAAAAGCAACGATTCCTGCCCGACATCCTGGCCAGCAACGTCTGGTGGTGCCAGGGATACTCCGAGCCCGGGTCCGGCTCGGATCTCGCATCGCTCAAAACGAAGGCCGATCGTGAAGGTGACCACTACGTCGTCAATGGCACCAAGACGTGGACCACGCTTGGACATCTGGCTGACTGGATCTTTTGTCTTGTGCGCACGACCAGCGATGTCGCGAGGCGTCAGGAAGGTATTAGTTTTCTCCTGATCGAGATGAGCACGCCCGGCGTCTCCGTCAAACCGATTATCACGATCGAGGGCGATCACGAAGTGAACGAAGTCCATTTCGACAATGTCAGCGTGCCGGTCGAAAACCTGGTCGGCGAGGAAGGCAAAGGCTGGACCTACGGCAAGGTATTGTTGCAGCACGAACGGACCAACACCGCCGGCGTTGCCAGATCCAAATACCGGCTCGACAACTTGAAGGAGAAAGCGGCCCAGTCAATTCATGACGCCGCACCGCTGATGAGTGACCGGAATTTCGCCCGCAAGGTCGCGGCGGTCGAAATCGAACTGAAAGCGCTCGAATACACCGATCTGCGCACACTCGCCGCTGTCGCAACTGGCAAGGCGCCAGGGCCGGAATCTTCGATTCTCAAGATCAAGGGCACAGAAATACAGCAATCGATCGACGCCCTGTTCGTCGAGGCCGCCGGTTACTACGCCTTGCCCTATGTACCGGAGCAGTACGTAGTCGATTTTCCGGATGAAGACCGCATAGGTTACGGGGCGGAAACGAAATCATCGCTGCGCTACTTCAACAATCGCAAGGCAACGATTTACGCCGGCTCGAATGAAATACAAAAAAACATCATCGCCAAGCATGTGCTAGACCTTTAGGAAACAGGGAATGGATTTTTCGATCAGTGAAGAGCAATCGATGCTCGCCGACAGCGTCTCGAAGTTTATGGAGAACGACTATGATTTCGAGCGGCGGCAAAAAATAGCCGAGAGCGATGATGGTTACAGCAAGAAACTCTGGCAGACCTTTGCGGAACTGGGATGGACAGCAGTACCGTTTGCCGAAGACGATGGCGGGCTGGGCGGAGGCCCGGTCGAACTGATGTTGATGATGGAACAGTTCGGTCGCGGACTTGTTATAGAACCCTATCTTGCAAACGTCGTGCTGGCCGGCGGAATCCTGCGACGCTCGGCGAACGCCGGGCAAAAATCGCGGTGGCTGACTCCGTTGATCGAGGGAAATTTACAGACCGCACTGGCATTTGCTGAGCCACAGGGGCGATTCAATATCGCGGATATCAAAACCACTGCGCAACGAGACGGCAAGGGATTTATCCTCAGCGGCAACAAGACCTGTGTATTAAATGGCGGCGCTGCAGAAATTCTCGTCATTCCCGCAAGAACGTCGGGCGAGCAAACGGATGAGGATGGCATCACGCTGTTCGCAATTGCCGCCGACTCCGCCGGCATCAATCGCCAGGCATATGCAACCGTCGATGCGCAGCAGGCTGCCGACATTACGCTGCGCGATGTCAAGGCTGATGCCGCTGCAGTTCTCGGAGAAATCGGCCAGGGATTCGATACGCTGCAGGATGTGGTGGACGAGGCAACGCTGGCTGTATGCGCGGAAGCCGTTGGAATCATGCGTACGATGCACGACAAGACGGTCGAGTATTCCAAGATCCGTGTGCAATTCGGCGTGCCAATCGGCAGCTTCCAGGCATTGCAACATCGAATGGTTGAGACCTTAATGGCCTGTGAACAAAGTCAGTCGCTGTTGATGTGGGCGGTCATGCTCGATACCGCTAATAAAGCAGGCACACAACGAGCCGTGAGCGCGATAAAGTACCAGATCGGCACTGCGGGAATTAATGTCGCACGAGAAGCGGTACAGATCCACGGCGGCATGGGCATGACCTGGGAACTCGATATCTCTCACTATTTCAAGCGTATGACTGCGATCGACCTGCTGTTCGGAAACGCCGACTATCACCTCGACCGCTACGTACGATTGTCCAATTGATTAGACGGCGATGACTGACTGGCAGCCTTCGGGCGTAATCACGATTACGACCGATTTCGGCCACAAAGGCCCGTTTGCCGCTGTCATGAAGGGCGTGATTCTCACGCGATTTCGCGAAGCCACCGTGATCGACCTCGCGCACGATATTCCGGCGCACTGGCCGCCTGAGGCAGGATTCTGGATCAGCCGTTCGTATCAGTACTTCCCGCCAGGCACCGTGCATGTGGCGATTGTCGACCCGGGCGTAGGCACCGACCGGAATATTTTGATCGTCGAACACGACGGGCACATTTTTCTGGCGCCCGACAATGGCCTGCTGGCGCCATTGCTCGAAGGTGCCG
>JADFGH010000292.1 GCA_022567775.1 Pseudomonadota bacterium
CGATCACAATATCACCGCAAGGCTGCCATGCGCTGGGAAAGAAACCGAAAGTGCCTTCATAAACAATGCGTGTGTCGCCACTTGCGACGTCGCCGACGTAGATGTCGAAATCCCGGCCGGTGCGCTCGGTGGACGAGTAAATGAATTGCGATCCGTCTGACGAAAACATGCCAAACACGCGAAACGCTTCACTTAAGGGCAGTAGCTGACGTTCCTCGGTGCCGTCAACGGACAGGAGGAAATACCCGACGCGCTCGTTGCCATCGGCATCACGAGCGACCAGCAGGTGCTTGCCATCGGGCGCCCAGTGGAAAAATGAAATGCCGCTGCCAAAGGTCAGTTGTCGCGGCCAGCCACCGGCAGCATCGACAACCCAAAGCTGCGGTTCGCCGGTAATGCGGTAACCGAATGCAACTGTCTTGCCATCCGGAGAAATGCCTGTTTGCAAGGCGCCGCGTGCCATCAGGTAGCGCACGATATCAGCCGGTTGTTCGCCCGCGAGCCCGACGGTTACCGGTTCGATGACCGGGATGTCATCCGGAATGTCCCAGTCGGTACTGGCGCCGACAGTAAATGCCAGTGCTGTGGTTGCCAGAATTGCAACGCCGTAATTTGTCTTGATCATCGGATTCCCCCGGGCTACATTGAATTGCACGCCCATCATCGCGCTGTGCGCGCAGTCGGGCAAGTGCCGAAGAACAGGCCGCAGCTCGCTCGAATAACAAAAAACCGGGGGAATTCAATGATTAACAGGACTTGTGTCGTTGTGCTCTTTTTGTGCGGTTTCGCAGCGGGCGTCCCCGCGATTGCTCAGGACGTAACTTACATAAGAGCCGGGCAGCTGGTCGATGTCGTCGATGGCAGGTTGCGCTCGAACCAGACGATCGTCATTCGCGGTGACCGCATCGAAAGAGTCGGCAATTCATCAGCTATCGATATTCCGGCAGGGGCCAACGTCATCGATCTGAGCGACGCAACGGTGTTGCCGGGACTCATCGACATGCACGTGCACCTGACCGGTGACCCGGACGCGCAAGGCTATAAGAATCTTGCCGCCTCCGTGCCGCGCAACGCCTTGTTTGGCGCCGCCAACGGGCGCCGCACTTTGAACGCCGGTTTTACGACGGTGCGTAATGTCGGCGCCGGGGGTTACGCCGACGTTGCGTTGCGAGATGCGATTAACAATGGTGACGTGGCCGGGCCACGCATGAGAGTGGCAGCGCACGCACTCGGTATTACCGGCGGCCATTGCGACAATAACCTGTTGCCGTCAGAGTATGGCGCCAGGGGCGGCGGCATCGCCGACGGACCGTGGGAGATCAAAAAGAAGATCAGGGAAAACGTCAAGTATGGTGCGGATCTGACAAAGTTTTGTGCGACCGGCGGCGTTTTATCGAAAGGCACTACGGTCGGTGCTCAGCAGTATTCGCTGGAAGAAATGATCGCAATCGTCACCGAGTCTCATCAGCGCGACCGCAAGGTCGCCGCACATGCGCATGGCTCTGCGGGCATCAAGGCGGCTATCCAGGCTGGCGTTGATTCAGTCGAGCACGCAAGTCTCATTGATGATGAAGGCATCAGGATGGCCCTCGAGGCCGGGACCTTCCTGGTAATGGATGTTTATGTCGACACCTATATTATCGAGATGGGTGAAGCGGCAGGTTTTCTGCCGGAGTCGATCGAAAAAGAGCGCATCGTGGGCCAGGCACAAAGGGATAATTTCCAGAAAGCTCATGAGGCCGGTGTGCGCATGGCATTTGGCACTGACGCCGGAGTCTACCCGCACGGCAACAACGGCAAGCAGTTTGCCTACATGGTGCAGTACGGCATGACGCCGATGGAAGCGATCCAGGCTGCAACCGTCAATGCCGCCGAGTTGCTCGGCTGGCCCGCTGACGTCGGCGCGATAGAATCAGGGATGTATGCCGACATCATTGCCGTTCGTGGCAATCCACTTGAAGACATCCGCGAACTCGAAGACGTGCGCTTCGTCATGAAGGGCGGCGAAGTCTACAAGCAATAGCAAGGGGCATGATGATGCCAAAAAAATCAGGAATCGCAGCCGCTCTGATAACGGCGCTTGTTGTAGCGCTTCCAACAGCTTCACCGGCACAGGACGCAACACTCGCAATTGTCGGCGGCCGGCTGATCGACGGCTACGGCGGACCGCCGATCCACGACAGCGTAGTCCTTATCTCCGGTAATCGGATAACCGCTGTGGGCACCCAGAATGACATCGAAGTGCCCTCAGGTGTTGCCGTGATCGACGCGGACGGACGTACCGTGATGCCGGGGCTGATTGACCTGCATGTCCATTTCGACATCCTCGGTCATGGCAACTACGACCACTGGTTTGAAACTTACGAAAGCCGCATGCGCAGCGACGTATTGCCGACCGCTGCAAGAATAATGCTGAACGCCGGTGTCACGTCAGTCCGTGATCTTGGCACCGACATCGACAATGCGTTCTGGCTGCGCGAGCAGATCAACTCCGGGGCCATGCCGGGCCCGCGGACATTCATCGCCGGGCCATTTCTTAGAAAAACAGTGACCTCATTCGTGTCGCCGGACTTCGTTGATACCTGGGTCGTCGAGAGTCCTGCTGATGGCAGGCGCAAGGTGCGGCAACTCGCCGGGATGGGCGTCGATGTCATCAAGACACAGGACGAAGCCTTGTCGCGCGAGGAGCTTGCAGCGATTTACGATGAGGCCCACAAGCACGGGTTAAGAGTGGCAACCCATCTGTTCAGCCAGCGGGCGTTGCGTACTGCGCTCGAGGCGGGCATCGGGCAATGGGACACGATTGAGCACATCGGCGCAGGATCGCAGCCACGCTATCCCGATGACATCGTCAATATGATCATCGAACAGCAGGTTGCGATGGCGCCGACCATCATCGCGGAGGAAGGATTGCGCCAGATTTATCTGAACCCGGAGCTGGTGCACGATCCGGCCTGGGGAGCACTCATGCCCGCCGATATCTACGCAGACATCCGCGGCTCATACGCTAACGTGCAACGGCATCCGTTGTTCAATCGTGCGGTCCTGCACCGCGAGTCGAAGATGATGAAGCTGCGGCAGCTCTACCAGGCAGGCGCAAATTTCATCGTTGCCAGCGACTCCGGTTCGCGCGCCAACCCGCATCACAATGCAGCCTCACGCGAGATCCATTTCCTGGTCAAAGAGGTCGGCCTTACGCCGATGGAGGCAATCATGGCCGCCACGCGCTGGGCCGCCGTTGTCCTGCAGAAACAAAACGAGCTTGGAACGATTACCGAAGGAAAACTGGCCGACATCATCGTCATCGACGGCGATCCGCTGGAATATCCCGGCGACCTGCGTCACGTAATCCACGTCATCAAAGACGGTGTGCAGATTCGCTGATCGTTAACTGGCTTCAGAAATACTGCTCCGTATGGTCAGTAAGACTGCGGCTCGATTTTCGTGTGAACTTGCACCTGTATTGGACGGTCGAAACTAAAGCCTGCTTTGCTAATCATGGTGGGGGGAAGTCGATGGCCCGCTGTACAAGATAC
>JADFGH010000013.1 GCA_022567775.1 Pseudomonadota bacterium
AGCGAGGCGGCCGCCTGACCCGCGATTTCGCAAATCAGCTGCAGGCAACGCGCAAAACTGGGTGTTTTGGCTGGAAATGAGGCGTGTTCTGCTGGCAGGGTTACTGTATAAATATACAGCAATTCAACGCTGGAGGACGGTCTGGTGACAAGCGCCGAGCAACCCGGGGAACAAAAGTCTTTCTACAAAAGAGGCGAGGAAGTTGGCGCCGAGATTACCGAACTGTGTGGCTGTCTCTATGCGGCCACTTACCGATTACTGGTCCTGATCAGGCAGTTTGACGAGGAACACCTCTGGGGCCTGCCGGGCCTTTGTTCATGTGCCCACTGGTTAAACTTGCAATGTGGCATCGGCATGAATGCGGCCCGTGAGAAGGTGCGGGTGGCCAATGCGTTACCTGAATTGGCAAAGATAAGTGAGGCATTTTCGAAAGGCGAACTCAGCTATTCGAAGGTCCGGGCCATGACCCGGGTCGCCAACCAAGAAAATGAGGATTTTCTGCTGATGATCGCGCGCCATGGTTCGGCACATCACGTGGAATCGCTGGTCGCGAAATATCGTCGTGCAGTGCGGCTTCAGGATACGGAACTCGCCAACAAGCAATATGCGGAACGGTCGGCGCATTACTACTTCGACGACGACGGCACGTTTATTCTCAACGCTCGATTTCCGGCAGAACAGGGCGCCATGATCATGAAGGCGCTTGATCTGGCAGTCGATCAAAAAGACAATTCTGTGGACAGTTCTTCACCTCGTGAACGATTTTCCGCACGCCGCGCCGATGCGATAGCCGAAATGGCGGAGAGTTACCTCGCGCATGGCCTGGCGTCGTCAGCGACGGGCGATCGTTACCAGGTGATGATCCACGTTACCGCTGAAACTTCCGATGACGCCGAGTCCACCAACAATTATCTCGAGAACGGCCCCCATGTTTCCGCTGAAACATCGCGACGCATTGGCTGCGATTCCAGCATCTCGATACTTCATGAAGACAAGGACGGTCAGCCGCTCAATATCGGTCGCAAATCCCGTGTCATACCACCTGCGATGCGACGTGCATTGCGGGCGCGTGACGAAGGCTGCCGCTTTCCGGGCTGCACTCACAAATATTTCATCGACGGACACCACATCAAGCACTGGGCGGATGGTGGTGAGACGAGCCTCGGGAATCTCGTGCAACTCTGCAGATTTCATCACCGCCTGGTACACGAAGGCGGATTTGCTTGCGAGCAGTGTGACGATGGACGGATTCTTTTCCGGGATCAGATTGGTCAGGTAGTTGATAGCACCGGATACCTGGAGCCGTCGGGATACGAGCTTGCAGAATGGATGCGCAACAAAATGGAGGATCTGTACATAGATTCAGAAACCTGCGTCTCCCACTGGTATGCCGGCGATACGATGGACTATGACCTGGCGGTCGGTTCGATGTTTCAGTGTGCAGCCCGAACCGCAGATAAACATATGCTTATATGATTGACCCTCCGTTGTACTTGCCCATAAACTTAGCGTTACTCATCGAGACCGGCTGAGGGAAAGGCCCTTTGAAGCCGGGGCAACCTTCAGGACTAACCATCCTGAAAAGGTGCCAACTCCTGCGGTGTAGAAGTTTTACATCCGAGAGATGAGTGTCAGTGCAACACAGGGCACGACACCCAGCCTTTGCGGTTTTCGCAGGATTCCGATGAGAGAGTGGCGACCAGGTCGCCAAACTGGAATCAAAGCGGAGTCCGAATCATGAGTTTTTCTGAAAACTCTGCAACCGTAGCGGTGCGTGCGTCACTGGAGTCTGACAGTCAGCACGGAGCTGTCGTGCCGCCGTTGCACCTGTCGTCCAACTATACGTTCGCCGGTTTCGGCCAAAAACGGCAATACGACTACTGCAGGAGCGGCAATCCAACGCGTGATGCGCTGGCCGATGCACTGACCAGGCTGGAAGGCGGCGCCGCTGCGGTGATTACGTCATCCGGCATGGCTGCGCTGACGCTGCTTACGCAACTGTTGAAGCCTGGTGAGTTGCTGATTGCACCGCACGACTGCTATGGCGGTACCTACCGCCTGTTTGAAAGTCTGTCCGCCAAAGGACACTTCGAGGTGTTGTTCGTTGATCAGACTGATGCTGCAGCACTACGACAGGCATTTGCTCGCAGGCCGCAGCTGATTCTTGTCGAGACACCGTCGAATCCCTTGCTGCGAATCGTGGATATCGAATCGGTAGTTGCTGCGGCGCGCGCTTGCGGCGCCCTGGTGGCGGTGGATAACACGTTTCTTTCCCCGGCATTGCAACAGCCGATCAGCCTGGGAGCAGACATCGTTGTGCATTCCACAACCAAGTACCTCAACGGCCACAGCGATGTCATCGGCGGTGCCGTGGTTGCCGCATCCGATGAACTTGCCGAGACCCTCGCGTGGTGGGCGAATTGCTTAGGTATTACGGGCGCGCCATTTGACAGTTACCTGACCTTGCGTGGCGTCCGGACATTATTTGCGCGCATGGAGCAACACGAAAAGAACGCCAGCTTGCTGGCTGGCGTGCTCGATGAGCACGAGTTAGTGAGCCGCGTTTACTATCCCGGCTTGTCCACTCACGCGGGACATGAAATTGCCTGCCGGCAGCAACAGGGATTCGGCGGCATGCTGAGTTTTGAGATCGTTGGCGGTGAACCGGCGGTGCGTGCGTTCCTCGAGAATCTTAAGAATTTTTCGCTCGCCGAATCACTTGGCGGCATCGAAAGCCTGGTTTGTCACCCGGCGTCGATGACGCATGCGCCGGTTAGCGCTGACGCGCTTGCTGCTGCGGGCATCGGGCAGAACCTGATTCGCCTGTCGGTCGGCATCGAGAGTGGCACGGATCTCGTCGATGATGTTGTCGCGGCGCTGCAGGAGGCCCGGAGGGCGATTCAGGTCCCGCAGGCGGCTCTGGCTTAGCTCGCGATTAATCGCTGGCCAAACCACTCAGGATTCGTCGCTTTCTTCAATGATCTCTTCCGGTTCGGCTGGCGGCAATGGCTTAGCTTTTGGTGGTTCATGCATCCGCTCCAGCATCCCTTCGACGTCCTCTTCGGTGATCTCGCGGAAATAGCCGAGACGGCATGCGTTGCCCTCCTGGAGGCCCGTGCCACTGCGGTAAAGTATCCGGATCATGTCGAGGTTGCATAAATTGCCGTTCGTTGTGCGATACGAGAATCGCTGCTCGCGAGACAGCCCGTGGCACTGACGTGGCAGTCGATTGTGGTAAATGGTCTTGCCACGAGTGTAGAAAAGGATGTTGAGGTCATCCATGACCTTAGTGGTCCGTATGGTGCGTGTATTGATGCATCTCCGGAGGCTTTCATCCTTTACCTCATCTACCGGTTCCTCATCTGCCGTCGACCCTCCGGAGGTCAACAGGCCGAAAAGGCAGGCCAGCCAGGCGAATTTGTAGCGTTGCTTCATAATGGCATTCTAAGCGATGTGGCGCATGATCGCCTCGGTCATTTCGACCGTGGATAGTACCGCTTCGTCGCCCGTGGCAAGATCGGCCGTTCTGGCGCCATTCGCAATGACCTGCCGCAACGCGTTCTCTACCAGTGTCGCTGCTTCTTGCAGATCCAGGCTGTGCCTGAGCAACATGGCGACACTGGCAATCATGCCGCAGGGGTTCGCGATTCCCCGGCCGGCAATATCGGGTGCAGAGCCGTGAATCGGTTCGTACAATCCACGCGTCGTGTCTCCCAAAGATGCAGATGGCAGCATGCCCAGTGAACCGGCGAGCATCGATGCCTCGTCCGTCAATATGTCGCCAAACATATTTTCCGTGACGATGACGTCGAAGTCTGCCGGCCGATTGATCAGGTGCATCGCAGCGGCATCGACCAGCATGTGTTCGAGCTTGAGGCCGCCAAATTCATCAGCGATCGTCTGCGTGCAGACATCGCGCCAGAGCCGCGAGGTTTCCAGGATGTTTGCCTTGTCCACCGAACAGAGATTGCCCTTTCTGTTCTGGGCGAGCCGTGCCGCAACCCGCACGATGCGTTCGATTTCATAGCGATGGTAGGTGCACAAATCACTCGCCGAATCTTCGTCGCGAGTTTTTTCACCGAAGTAAATGCCACCGGTCAGTTCCCTGACAACCATCAGGTCGACGCCTTGCAGTCGATCATGCTTGATGGGCGACGCGCCTGCTAACTCATCAAATATCTTCACCGGCCGCAGGTTGGCATATACGCCGAGTTCTGCACGCAATGCAAGCAGGCCCTGTTCCGGCCTGACTGCGGCGTTCGGGTCCGACCATTTCGGTCCGCCGACAGCACCGAGTAATATCGCGTCGCTGTCACGGCAACTGGCGAGCGTATCGTCGGGACACGGGTTGCCGACCGCGTCGATCGCAACGCCGCCAATCAGTTGCGCGGAAAATTTAAAACGGTGACCGAAAGATTCGCCAACGTGTTGCAGCACGCGCAAGCCTGAGTCCGTGACCTCGGGGCCGATGCCGTCGCCGGCCAGTATGGTGATCAGGGCGTCCAGGAACGCGTCTCCTCAAAATTCCTGATCTGCTCATCGTGCTGCTGCAGATAAGCAAGCTGATCGATTCCCTCGAGCAGGCAGTGACGCGCAAAGCTGTCGATCGGATAGTTGACTGCACGTCCGTCGGGCAGGGTTAGTGTTGATGCGGCGACGTCGATTACGACCTCGGCGCCGGGATTTTCAATCAACCAGGCATGAGTTTCTTCATCGACGACGATCGGCAACAATCCGTTTTTCAGAGAGTTGCTGCGGAAGATATCCGCGATCGCCGTGCTGATGATGGCACGGATGCCGTAATCGAGCAGCGCCCACGGCGCGTGCTCGCGCGAGGAGCCGCAGCCGAAATTATTTCCCGCCACCAGGACCTGGCACCCGGTGGAGCCCGGAGTGTTCAAGACGAAATCCGGGTTGTCGGAGCCGTCCGCATTGAATCGCCAGTAGGCGAACAGGTGGCGGCCGAGGCCATCTTTGGACGTTGTCGTCAGAAAACGGGCCGGAATGATCTGGTCGGTGTCTATGTCCACCATCGGCAGTACGATAGTGCGCGACCTCAATTGCGCAACAGCGTCCATGAATCACTGTCCCTCGAGATAGGGTCGCGGGTCACACACGTGGCCCGCAATGGCGGAGGCGGCGGCTGTCATCGGACTGGCGAGTATCGTGCGTGCGCCAATGCCCTGGCGGCCCTCGAAGTTCCTGTTGCTGGTACTCACGCTGAGCTTGCCGCTGGGAACAGTGTCGCCGTTCATGCCGATGCACATCGAGCATCCGGATTCGCGCCATTCCGCGCCTGCCTGCTTGAATACCTTATCGAGGCCAATCTTTTCCGCAGCTCGTTTGACTTGTTGCGAGCCAGGCACGACCAGCATTCTCACGCCCTCGGCAATCTTGCGGCCCCTTAGAATTTCCGCCGCCTGTTGTAAGTCCGAGAGGCGGGAATTTGTGCAACTGCCGATAAACACGACGTCGAGTGCGACATCGCTGAGCGGCTTGCCTGGACTTATTTGCATGTAGTCCAGCGCCTTGCGAAATCCTGGGTTGCCGTTCGCGTCGGGGACGGGATCGTTTACAGGTATCACCATGCCCGGATTGGTGCCGAATGTGACCATCGGTTGCAGTGCGGTGCCATCGACATCGACCGAGCGGTCGAATACGGCTTCCGCGTCGCCTGGCAGCGCGCGCCATCTATCGACGGCTGCGTCCCAATCTGCGCCCCGGGGGGATCTCGGCCGTCCGCTGAGATATTCAATCGTCTGGTCATCCGGTGCGATCATGCCGGCACGTGCCCCGGCCTCGATAGACATGTTGCACACTGTCATGCGCGCTTCCATGTCCATGGCCTGGATCGCGTCACCGCGAAATTCGATGACATGAGCGGTTCCGCCGTCGACGCCAATCTGCCCGATAATGGCTAGAATCACATCCTTTGCGGTAACCCCCAGCTGCAATTGCCCGCTCACATTGATCGCCAATGTGCGGGGCTTTCTTTGCAGTAGACACTGAGTCGCCAGTACGTGTCCGACCTCGGTAGTTCCGATACCGAACGCCAGTGCTCCGAATGCGCCGTGCGTACTCGTGTGGCTGTCACCGCAGACGATCGTCTTGCCAGGCTGGGTCGCGCCGAGTTCAGGCCCGATGATGTGCACGATGCCGCGAAATTCGCTGTCAAATCCGTGTAATTCCAGGCCGAAGTCATCGCAGTTTTTCTGCATCTGGCGAATCTGGTTGGCTGCGCCTTCGCTGACCACGGCGAGATCCTTGAAACTGCGAAACGCGGTGGTTGGCGTGGAGTGATCCATGGTGCCGAGTGTCAGGTCGGGGCGGCGCACCGCAATGCCTTTTTCGCGCAGCAGGGCGAATGCCTGCGGCGTCGTGACCTCGTGGATCAGGTGCAGGTCGATGTAGAGAATTGCCGGCGTCGCGGCGGTCTCGTCTTTGACGAGATGATCGGTCCAGACTTTCTCGAACAGTGTCTTTGGAGAACTGTGGCTCACAGCGTAATTATGTACCGCCGGCGGCGGCGACGGGTGGCGCGTCGAGGCCCTCCAGCCATTCCTGCGAGTCTTCGGTTTCCCCGGAAAACAGGCCAAAAAACGCGTCCTGTAGTTGCTTCGTTATCGGCCCCCGCCGGCCCGTACCGATTTCAATCCGGTCAACCGATTTGATCGGCGTAATCTCTGCCGCCGTGCCGGTAAAAAACATCTCGTCGGCGAGATAGAGGCTCTCACGCGGGATAGCTCGCTCCTCAACCGTGAATCCGATACGTGCCGCCAGTTGCATGACGGTGTCTCGTGTAATGCCTGTGAGAATAGAAGAGCTTGCAGAGGGCGTAACAATCTTGTCGCCAAAAATCACGAAAAGGTTTTCACCGGCGCCTTCGCTGACGGTGCCATCGGTTGACAAGGCGATGCCCTCGGCGAAGCCCAGCCGTTTTGCCTCGGCACTGATCAACTGGCTCGACAAATAATTGCCGCCGGCTTTCGCGAGGGCGGGGATGGTATTCGGTGCAACCCGCTGCCAGCTCGAGACGCAAACGTCCACGCCCTGCTCGAGGCCATCGGCACCGAGGTATGCGCCCCATTCCCAGGCGGCGATCGCGACGTCGACCGGATGTTCCGGTTGCGGCGCAAGACCAATGTCGCCGTAACCACGCAATGCGATCGGACGAATATAAGCACCGTTCTTGAGTTCATTCGCGAGCACAATTTCCTTGCAGGCGGCGATCAATTCGTCACGCTCGTAGGGAATTGGCAAACGATAGATCTTGGCGGAGTCAAAGAGGCGTTGCATGTGATCCGTCAGCCGGAACGCCTTCGGCCCGCCGGGCGTCTTGTATACCCGGATACCCTCGAAGACGGAAGAGCCGTAATGCAGCGCATGTGACAGCACGTGAACCGTAGCCTGCTCCCACGGCACCACCCGGCCATTCATCCAGATTAATTTTCCGCCTTCGAAACTCATCCGTGTAGCTTATCATTATATAGATGCACGGTTGATGTCCGAAGCAAGGTGCCCATCTTCCAGGCCGCGCTCCCGGCGGCGCAGTATACGGTTGATGACCTCCAGGTATGCACGACAAGCGGCCTCGACAATATCCGTACTGGTGCCGTGTCCGCGATAGCTCTGACCGTTGTATTCCACGGTGACCGTAGCTTCGCCCTGGGCATCTTCGCCGACCGTGGCGCTATGCAATTCGAAGTTCTTCAATATCAGGTCGATGCCGGTCGTACTTTCAAGCACACTGAAAGCGGCTTCGACCGGCCCGTCCGCCTCCGCGGTCTCAATCTTTTCGTCCCCGTTTTCATCGATCAGTTTCAGGGTTGCAGTCGATTGCTCGGCAGTAGCGGAAATTACCTTCAATGACTTGAGAATCCATGGTCCCGACGATGAGCTATCCACGTTCATGATGATGGCTTCGATGTCACCGTCATAAATATCTTTCTTCCGGTCAGCCAGTTTCTTGAATTCCTGGAACGCACGGTTCGTTTCAAACTCATCGAGGGCGAAGCCCAGGCGCTTCACGCGATCGCGAAACGCGTGCCGCCCACTGTGCTTGCCAAGGACCAGTTTCGATTTGCTGATGCCGACATCGCCCGGCCGCATGATCTCGTAGGTGGAATGATGCTGCAGCATGCCGTGCTGATGAATTCCCGCTTCGTGTGCGAAAGCGTTTTCGCCGACGATCGCCTTGTTTCGCGGAATGGCCATGCCGGTGATGCCGGCAACCAGCCGCGCTGTCGGATACAGTCGTGTCGTGTCTATCGCGGACTCGAGCGCGAAAAACTCGGCCCGTGTTTTGAGCGCCATTACGACCTCCTCGAGCGAACAGTTTCCGGCCCGCTCACCGATGCCGTTGATCGTGCATTCAATCTGCCTGGCGCCCGCGGCAACGGCAGCGAGACTGTTGGCGACTGCCATGCCGAGGTCATCGTGGCAATGGACGCTCAGCGTAATATCGTCGATGCCTGCTACATTGTCTTTCAGGTATCGAAACAACAGGTCGAACTCCGCCGGCACGGTGTAGCCGACCGTGTCAGGAATGTTGACTGTAGTCGCGCCGGCCTCGATGGCAGCGGTCACCACTTCCGCAAGATAGGCAAGCTCGGTGCGGGACGCGTCCTCCGGAGAAAATTCCACGTCATCACACAATTCACGTGCCTGGCTGATAGCGCCTACCGCACTCCTGATGATTTCTTCCTTCGCCATCTTGAGTTTGTATTCGCGGTGGATCGCACTCGTGGCAACGAACACATGAATCCTGTGCTTGTCTGCCCCTTTGACCGCTGCATACACTTTCTCGATGTCTTCCGGATTGCAGCGGGCAAGGCCACAGATGGTCGGGCCGCGATTCTCATCGGCGATCGCCTTGACCGCCTCGAAATCGCCGGGCGACGCAGCCGGAAAGCCGGCCTCGATAATATCGACCTTGAGTTCCGCCAGCGCCCTGGCGATCCTGAGCTTTTCCCTGAGCGTCATGCTGCAGCCGGGCGCCTGCTCGCCATCTCTCAGGGTGGTATCAAAGATCTTGATCTGCTCGGTTGCCATGCTGTTACTCCGCTAGTCGCCGTAGTCGAGGCTGGCCATCGGGAAGTTTGGAATTGCCTGCGGCGTGTGACGCACGGAATCGGTGCGCAGCGCCCACATCAGGGACCGACTGTCGATATTGCTGCCGGTCAGGATCAGTCCAACCCGTTTCCCGGCCAACTGGTCTTTCAATTGCAATGCTGCAGCGAGAGGCGCCGCAGCGCCACCTTCGGCCAACTGGTGAATGGTCTCTGCATAGCAGCGAATCGCCATGCATATTTCGTCTTCACTGACCAGCACGAAGTCGTCCAGGTCCTGCATCATGCTGAGCGTGTAACGGACCGGCACCCGAGTCGCGAGCCCGTCTGCGATAGTCCTGGTCGCGACCATCGGCACGTAATCCCCGGTATGCCAGGCATGGTGAAATGCTGGCGCATTCTCCGCCTGCACCGCAATAATCCTGGTGTTCGGCGACACGGCTTTGACGACGGTTGTCGTACCTGCTGCGAGGCTGCCGCCGCCAACCGGAACAATAATTACGTCAAGACCGTGTTCCGCCTGGTCCAGCATTTCGAGCGCAACCGTGGCCTGTCCGGCGACAAGTTCGGGACTTTTACCGGGGTGCACCGAGACGGCGCCGGAATTCCAGGCGTGACGCACCGATGCGTCCCAGGCTGCATCGAAGTCGTGACCTTTGATGACCAGTTTCCCACCGAGCGCCTCCACGGCAGCGTTCTTGTCGGGATTGTTGTCCTCCGGCACGAACACGGTGCACTTTACCTTGTACATCGCACATGCCCGGGCAAGCGCTGCCCCGTAGTTGCCCCGGGTGGCGGTTACGATGCCAGCCGCGCGCTCTTTCTGATCCATGGTTGCGAGCAGATTGATCGCGCCGCGAATCTTGAATGCACCAATGTCCTGAATATTCTCGAGCTTGACAAAAGTTTCTGCACCAAGGCGCGCGTTGAGTAGCGGGTTAGTGATGAATGGCGTTGGTGTCAGGAAAGGTTTAATGACTTTTCTGGCACGTTTGACATCGGCAAGGCTGATCGGTGCAGGGGGCGACCCCGCATCGGAACCCCAGTCGGTGGCATCGCGATGCATGCTGGCGGCAGCTGCCATCACTAACTCTCCAGCCAGTCCATGCGGCTTCTGAGATCCGCGCCGACTTTTTCTATCGGGTGATTGAGATCTTCCTCCATCATGCGCTTGTATTCCGGCTGACCGGCCTTGTTTTCAGCAATCCATTTCCGGGCGAATGTGCCGTCGCGGATGTCGTCAAGAATCTCCTGCATTTTTTCCCGGGTGTGTGCGTCGATAACGCGCGGACCACTGACCAGGTCACCATAGGCGGCTGTCTCGCTGATGAACTCGTGCATCTTTTTCAGACCGCCTTCATGCAGCAGGTCGACGATTAGTTTCAGTTCGTGCATACACTCGTAGTAAGCGACCTCCGGTTGGTAGCCGGCTTTCACAAGCGTCTCGTAACCTGCGACGACAAGCTCGGTCACGCCGCCGCAAAGGACTGCCTGCTCGCCGAACAAATCGGTCTCGGTTTCTTCGGCAAATGTAGTCTCGATGACGCCGGCGCGGGCACCACCAATTCCCTGCGCATAGGCGAGCGCCAGTTTCAGGGCGTTGCCGGTACTGTCCTGGGCAATGGCGACGAGGCAGGGCACGCCGTGGCCGTCTTCGTACTGGCGGCGGACAAGATCGCCCGGTCCCTTCGGGGCGATCAATATGACGTCGAGATCGGCACGCGGCTCAATCTGCTGGTAATGAATATTGAAGCCGTGCGCGAACAGGATCGCAGCGCCCTGGTGCAGGTTATCCACGACAGACGCGTATAAGTCCGCCTGCGTCAGGTCCGGTGTCAGAAATGCCATGACCGCGGCGCCAATCGCTGCTGCAGCGGGCTCCTGCACCGCCAGCCCGTCTGCCTCGGCTTTTGCCCAGCTGGCACCCGTGGGCCGTAATCCCACGACGACATCATGTCCGCTGTCTTTGAGATTGAGCGCGTGTGCCCGACCCTGACTGCCATAACCCAGTATTGCGATACGTTTGCCTTCGAGGCAGGAGGCGTCGACATCTGCTTCCGAGTACATTTGCATTTCGAATCCTTAAAAATCTGACCCAAAAAAAACCCACGATCCGGTCGGGATGCGGGGTCGGCGTTTTCTTCCTGATGGTTTCTGCTCGCTACCCGCAATTTCTCCCGATAAGGACCACCAGCGTAAGTAATGAGTTAAATGCGAGTTCCATAGCCGCGGATCATGTTGTATGCATCAATCGAAGTCAACTGCTGAAATCCCGGTATTAAAGTGTTACCACCAGTTTGCCGGTGGCGTGTCGCTCAAGCAACGCCTTCATGGCCAGTGGCGCATCCTCGAGAGAGTAGGTCCTGGAAATGCAGGGCTTCAGTTTTCCCTGCTCGAACCAGGCCAGCAACTCACGCATGTTGTTACGGTTTGCCTCGGGTTCGCGCTCCGCGAAAGTGCCCCAGAAGACGCCGACGATCGATATGCCCCTGAGCAGTGGCAGGTTGGCCGGGATATTCGGAATCGTGCCGCTGGCAAAACCAATTATCAGAATCCGTCCACCCCAATCGACCGAGCGCAGGCAATCTTTGAATAATTCGCCACCGACCGGGTCGAAAATCACATCGACACCGCAACCACCGGTCAGCCCTTGCACCTGTTCCCGCAAGCTGGACTCCGTATAGTTAATAAGGTGCGCGGCGCCGCGGCTGCCGGCGAGTTCAAGCTTTGCGGTGGAACTGGCGGCCGCGATCACCTCGGCGCCCATCAGCCGGCCAATCTCGACGGCCGTGAGTCCAACGCCGCCGCCGGCGCCAAGCACCAGTAGTTTCTCGCCCGGCTTCAATTGGGCGCGCTGCCTGAGCGCGTGATAAGAGGTGCCATAGGTAATGATGAAGCCGGCCGCGTTGGTAAAGTCCATCGTGTCGGGAATCGGCACTACATTGGTGGCTGGCACGCAGATTTCCTCTGCCATTGCCCCACCCATCGAGGTCGCCGCTACGCGCTGTCCCGGGTTCAAATGAGTGACGCCGTCACCCAGCTCCAGTATTTCACCTGCCAGCTCAAATCCTGGCGAAAACGGCAATGGCGGTTGTACCTGGTATTTGCCGGCGATGATCAGGTTGTCGGGATAATTAACGCCACAGGCGTGTACGCCGATGCGGACCTCTCCCTTGCCAGGCACCGGCGCGGGCACCTCTTCGATGACCAGGCTCTCCGCTGGCCCATACTCTTTACACAGTAATGCTTTCATTGTGGCACCTATTATATGGCGGTATGCTCCGGCGACTTATGGATTTCGATTTGTCCCCGAAGGTCGCCGAACTGTCGTCTCGCATAGCCGGGTTCATGAAGTCGCACGTGTATCCGAACGAATCGGCCTATTACGAATTCCTTGATCAGGGAGCTTCTCGCTGGGTGATTCCGCCCATCATGGAGGACCTCAAGGAGAAAGCGCGCGCGGCAGGGCTCTGGAACCTGTTTCTTCCGGACAGTGAACATGGGGCCGGCCTCACCAACCTTGAGTATGCGCCGCTGGCGGAACTCATGGGGCGCTCGCCAATCGCCTCCGAGGTATTTAATTGCGCAGCACCCGATAGCGGAAATATGGAAGTGCTGGCCCGTTATGGCAATGACGATCAAAAGCAGGACTGGCTCGAGCCGCTGTTGCGAGGCGAAATCCGTTCCGCGTTTGCCATGACCGAACCTGATGTGGCTTCTTCCGATGCCACCAATATCAGGGCGACGATTGTCAGGGACGGTGATGAATACCTTATCAATGGACGTAAGTGGTGGACCTCGGGTGCGATGGATCCCCGCTGCAGGATCCTGATATTCATGGGCAAGACGGACCCGGAGGCAGACCGCCATTCGCAGCAGTCGATGATCCTGATACCGATGGACACACCGGGCGTGCAGCTTGTGCGGCCGCTGACTGTGTACGGCTATGACGACGCACCCCACGGCCACGCGGAGATGCTGTTTGAGGACGTACGTGTGCCCGCCGCCAATTTGCTGCTCGGAGAAGGGCGTGGCTTCGAAATTGCGCAGGGCCGGCTCGGACCCGGACGCATACATCACTGCATGCGTCTCATCGGCATGGCGGAACGGGCGCTGGAAGATTTAT
>JADFGH010000293.1 GCA_022567775.1 Pseudomonadota bacterium
GGCTCCTACGATAATTTGGTTTATTCGAATGCCCGAAAATTGTAGAAACGATTCGTAGGAGCCCGCCCCAGCGGGCGAATATAAATTCACCAGGGCAGCGTATAGCCTTCCGCGTGCCAGAAGCCGCCGCTGTTTTCGAGGGTCAGTTCGTCCATGCGCGCAATGAGACCGCGGGCGGCGTCTGGTGGCGGCACGCCGGCGCCGCCGGTCATGTCTGTCGCCACGAATCCCGGGTGCAGTAGTGCCACGGCAACTCCGCTGGACTCGAGATCATGACGAAGATTCATGCCGACCATATTGGCGGCGGCCTTTGAGGCCCGATAACCGTAATTGTTGCCGGAGCTGTTATCTTCGATCGAGCCGACGCGGCTGGTGACGATGCCGACTTTCGATCCTTCCTTAAGATTTTTTCTCAAGGCGCGGGTGACTCGCAGTGGTCCGATCGTGTTGACCCGGTATTGTTCAAGCATCTGTTCGAAATCGACACTGTCAATGGTGTCCGGGCGAAGGATGCCGGCGTTGTTGAGCAGGATGTCCAGGTCAACCCCCGCGAGTTCGCCGGCCAGTTTCGCTACGTCATCACCATCAGCGACATCAATGTTGGCGATTACGCGAACGCCCAGGTCTGACAGTTCCGGGCTGGCGGTTCGGCATACGGCGATGACGTCGTCGCCCCTGGCGTGATATTGCCGGCACAGCTCCAGCCCAATGCCGCGGTTGCTGCCGGTGATTAAAACGGTTGCCAAGGCGCTCTCCGCTATTTCGTATCAGACCGCGAAAGAGATTTCGTGAGTTGATACAGAAATTCCTGTCCGTCGAAGTAAGACTCGATCAGGATGCGCTCATTCTGACCGTGGGCACGGACATCATCGATCTCGCCAAACAGACCCGATACGCCGTACACCGGAATACCGGCGTTACGCAAATACAAACCGTCTGTAGCGCCGGTGCTCATGGTCGGTATCACAGGGACCCCCGGCCACATCGCTTCGGTAATTGATTCAATGGCGCCCAGAATTTCAGGCGTAAGGGGTGAGGGCGGCGATGGCGTCGCGGAGTTCACTCTCGTCACCGACACCTGGTCATTTCCTATGACCGTCTCGAGTGTACTGTGTACCGCGTCTATTGATTCGCCCGGCAGTACCCGGCAATTAACGGTTGCGCGCGCACGTTGCGGCAATGCGTTGTCTGCATGACCGCCATCCAGCCGCGTGGCGACACAGGTTGTACGCAGACGCGAATTGTAGAATGGCGTGTCTGAAAAGTAAGCGATCGCCGCTGGATCGGGCGGGCTTTGCAGTACGCCGCGCATGGCATCGGCCAGTTCACCGTCCTCGAGGTCGGCCGACCGTTCGAAGAACATTTGCGTGATTTCGTTGAGGCTTACCGGAAAATCATGGTTACGAATCCTGATCAGCGCATCGGCAAGGTGATAGATGGCATTGTCCTTCAGCGGCAGTGAGCTATGACCACCCGGGTTGGTCACTTCCAGCGTGAATGTCTGGTAGACCTTCTCACTGGCTTGCACACCGTTCGCGATACGCCGCCCATCCTTCATCGCGCCCCCGCCACCTTCGTTCAACGCATATTCCGCGTCGATCAGTTCGCGGTGATTCTCAAGTAACCACTGCACGCCATTATGGTCGCCGCCTTCTTCGTCGGCAGTCAGCGCAACAATGATGTCGCGGTCCGGCTGAAATCCCTCTTCCTTCATCCTGATGAAGTTGGCAATGTATATCGCGGCTTCATCCTTGTTATCAGTCGTCCCGCGACCGTAGTAGTAGCCGTCTTCCTCAATGAAGGTAAAAGGTGGCAGGGTCCAGTCCGCGGGGTCGGCTTCGACCACATCGATGTGTGCCAGCAGCAACAGCGGTTTACGCCCTGAGTCCCTGCCACGATAACGCGCGACGAGATTACCCTTGCGCTCAACCGGACCAAGCACAATCACGTCTTCAGGGGGGAATCCAGCGGCCAGCAGCCGGTCCGCCATAGCCTGGGCGGCCGCATCGTTATCACCGACGCTGTCCGTCGTATCGATCTCGATCAGTTCCCTCAGGATCTCGCGCGCGAGCTGCTGGTGCGGCAGCAAGTCGCTTTCCACGGCGACGGTGGCCGGCTCCTCCGTCACTGGCTCGACAACAGGTGCCTGCTCCTGGCCGCAGGCCACGATGAGAAACAAGGCAATTGAGATCGGGAATGCGGTTTTTCCTGCTGTCATGGGTTTACTCCGGTGCAAGTGGGAAGTATTGGCGCTTTCAGATCAACCAGCTTATTCCAACTGGTCAAATTGCGCATTACGGCTACCAAGGTTACGGCAAACCAGCGACCCTGTGAAGAATTGTAAATGGTGATGACATCGCGGCGACTGGCCTGTAGGATGCGCCGCTGCAAAATCGGAATTTGACATCTCAGGAGCCACGATGCGCGCAATTACTGCTGTAATAATCTTCTTTGCTATCCCCGGAATCGCCCTCGCACAGGGTGACCGGTCCGGTTCCTGGGAATGGTCCTTTGCCGCGCTTTACCAGGAGTCGAAGAGCATGGGCAGCGAAGGAGGATCGACGCTGGACGTAGACAGTGCGCTAGGCTTCGGCTTCAATTTTGGCTACAACTTCACCAACCATTTTACACTTGGCTTCGACCTGGATTTTATTAAACCGGATTATCGTGCGGTGCTGGTCGACGACACGGTGATGCCTGCTGACACCACGGTCATCGATCACAAATTTTCTCAATTCAATGGCAGGCTCAAGGGCACGTACAGCTTTCTTGACGGACCATTCATGCCGTTTGTGGAAGCAGGCCTTGGCTGGACTTACATAGATTCAAATGTCGCCGACGGGCCACCGATCACCGGCTGCTGGTGGCATCCGTGGTGGGGATATATCTGTAGCAACTTCTACAATACCTTTTCAGAAACGACTTTCACTTACGGCGCGGACTGGGATTTCGCTATCATTTCCCTGGCGGGACTTCCCTCAAGGCCAGTTATAACGTTTGGGAACTCGACGGGGTCGGCAACATATCGGATCCGACGATTACTGGCGCACGACTGGAATTCGGCTGGGGATTCTAACGACCCGGCGTTTCTGTCCAGGCATTAATTCGACAGGGCCCGCGATCGAGCGGGCTCTTTTGTTTTGGGAGCGGGATTCCTGCCCGGACTGATTGCCAGGCAAACCCTTTGGAAACGGACGCCGGTTTAGTAGTAAAGTTGCGGCAATAGTCAGGGGGAGGCATACCATAGTGACCCGGCGGGAATCTGAGGTGGCCATTTCCGTCGTTCTTCGGACAACAAAGGTAACTCCGCAATGACATTTTCACGTCTGTTCAGGTTCTTGACCCTTCTGCTGCTAGGTACTGGCACGCTGGTGCTGGCCGATATCGACCGCAGTGAATTCCCGGACGCCTTGAAAGCGATGGAATGGCGCGAAGTCGGACCCTACCGGGGCGGGCGTTCCGCCGCTGTAGCAGGCATACCGGGCGACAGGAATACCTATTTCTTCGGCGCGGCCGGCGGTGGCGTA
>JADFGH010000294.1 GCA_022567775.1 Pseudomonadota bacterium
AAATGAAATGCCCGTTCGGAATGTGGTTTATTTTCCCGGCTCGACCATCGGCAATTTTTCGCCCGAAGCGGCACAGAATCTCCTGCAGGTAATGCACGGGGAAGCCGGTGAAAACGGCGCATTACTCATTGGCATCGACAGGCAAAAAGACAGGAGTGAGCTTGAAAGTGCCTACAATGACAGCGCCGGGGTGACTGCCGAATTCAACCTGAATATTTTGCGCCGAATCAATCGTGAGCTTGGTGCGAATTTCGATCTGTCACGATTTCGCCATCGCGCAATATACAATGACGCAGCAGGTCGAATTGAGATGTATCTCGATAGTGTGTGTGAACAGGTGGTAATCATCAATGGTCAAAAAATTTCATTCGCCGCTGGTGAGGCAATTCTGACCGAGCACTCTCACAAATATACCCTGGAGGGGTTCGCAGAAATGGCCGGCAGCGCCGGCTTCGCCGTTCATAATACCTGGAGCGATCCGGCCGAAAAGTTTTCCGTACTCTATTGTCTGCGCGACCAAGTATGATCTTCGGTATTTGATCTCACGATCAGGTCCCAAGTCGACAAACACTCAATGACGGCGAGCCCGTCAGTATGCGTGGGCAAATTTCGCCCGATATTCGTCGAGCTTTTCGCGGAATGCCGGCGCGGTCTTGCGGCCGGCCACCGCGTGCGGCGAGTCTTCGTCTAACGCGTTGTTAGGGAATGTGTCCAACTGCTGCATGCTGGGTCGCGCCGCGACCCGGTCCCACCAGGCGCGGGTATTCGGGTAGGGAGCCAGCCAGAAATCCAGGAAGCGCAGCATCTCCAGAACCTTGACCAATGGCGCAGAAACCGTTTCCGCGAGCGTGAACTGTTCGCCCATGATCCATGGCTGTCCGTCCGCCAGCGCTTTCTCCATCAGTTTAAAGATCGTCTCCCAGGCGCCGATCGCGCGCATGACGTAAGGGGATTCCGTGGCTTCCCGGATTACCGATTGCTGACGGTACAAGCGGTCAATGTTGGTCACGAATTTCCAGCGCTCTTCCAGCTTTTCGATGGATTCGGCAAGACGGAACTTCGTCAGAAAATTTATAACGGCCGTCGCCTCGTATCCCCGCTCGTCGAATAGCTTCAGCCATTCCTGCATGTGGGCTCGTTCCACCGGGTCGGCGGGCTTGAGCGGAGGATCCGGCTCGAGATCGTCCAGATAGCTGCAAATGATCGATGATTCGCGGATGACGCTGCCGTTATGGACCAGCGTCGGCACTTGTGCATGCGGATTCAGCGCCAGGTACTCGCGCGTAAACTGATCCCCGCTCATCAGCACCATTTTATGCCGGATCCAATCGTCGATCCCCTTTTCGGCGAGCGTCACGACTACCCGGTTCGAGCATATCGAGTCGGTTTCTTCGAGATAGTAGACTTCCAGGGTCATCGGCGCCCTCCAAAAGGCAGGCGTAACAGACCAAGTTTAATTCAGGCTCAGGATGTCGGCTAATGCCCGGAAAAAAACAGGCTTTTCGGCCGAACTCATCGCACACGAATTTTAACTATTTGGTACGTGACCATGTTCACAGTTTTGCCCTCTGCCTGTCGATTAGACGAATAATTCTCGCGCCTCTGCTAATCCGTTCGCATCATTGGCTTACAGAGAGGCCTATTGTTAAGTCATGGAGATGCACTACACATGCGAAATCGCGGGCTAATGATGATGACTTGATTATGTAAAAAGCTGTGGGAAAAGTGCCTGCAGCGCATCAACCCCAAGTTGAGAGCGACGGGTGAAATTCTGATGACTAAAAATGCGTCCACAACACTCATGCCTGACCAACGGGCATGGTCTCTCCGAAAGCCTTTTTTCAAGGTTCTCGACACCGCCCAAACCGGCGATCACCCTGACAAGTCTGCAGTTATTTCTCCTGCGTCACTGATTACTTTTAGCTTCATCGCCATCATTTTTCTGCTGTTGTCAGCGTGCGTGACGCTAACAGAGGATGAGCGTGCTGAGAGACGGTATGAGCTTGAGAACAGCCTGATTCTTGCCAAGGAAGACTTTGAGCGCAGGAAGCTGTCTTGCAGGGCGGCTGGCGGGATGATACAGATTACCAGGTATTCATCTGCCAAGTTGGGGGGCTTCAGGGCACGCGAATATCAACGGGCGCAATGCGTGAAGTAATAAACGGATAAGAGATCGTGGCGATACAGAGCTAGCTGTAACACTGAAAGTCAGTTAGCGGGACCGACTACTCCGGCACGTAGCCTTTCGGTTTCGCAGAACCCTCGGCAAAGAAAAACTTTTCCATCTCCGTCGCCAAAAACTGTCGTGCTTCCGGTTCGATGGGCGTGAGGCGATTTTCGTTGATCAGCATCGTCTGATGGTCCAGCCATCGTTGCCAGGCTTCCTTCGACACACTGTCGTAAATGCGCTGTCCCAGCTCACCCGGATAGGGTGCGTAATCGAGCCCTTCCGCCTCCTTTTTCAGGATCACGCAGTCAACTGTCCGTGACATTGGTTAACAACTCATCTGTTCTTAAGTTTTTCAAGCAACCCGGTGACAGGTGCGGCAATGCCGACCTGCTGCGGCGATTCAAACTCGTACCACATTTGGTCATCGGTATCCGCGACTGTACCCGATATGCATTGTAGTCGCACGGCAATCGGCACGATATCCAGGTCGTAATGAGTGAAGCTGTGTCGCACCGTCGGCCACTGCTGCAATTCGACGGGTGCAGCCTTCAGTTTTTCCCGGCACCACGAGGAAACGTCTTGCTGCGGCTCAAGTTCCGGGAAACTCCACAGCCCGCCCCAGATGCCGGATGGCGGGCGTCTTTCCAGGTATACAGCCTCATCGGCAAGGACCAGGATCATCTGCGTGTTCTTCAGCGGCTTCGCTTTCCTTGCGCGCCGGCCGGGGAACTCTGTTTCACGTCCCAGCGCATGCGCCTCGCAATTTTTTTCGACCGGGCATTCGTTGCATTTCGGGTGTGCCCTGGTGCAGATTGTCGCGCCTAGATCCATCATTGCCTGGGTGTAAGCCGCAACGTTTTCTGCCGGCGTGTGCTGCTCTGCATACTCCCACAGTGTACGTGAAACCGCGCTCTTGCCGGGCCATCCAGCGACTGCGTGGTAGCGCGCGAGAACTCTTTTCACATTGCCGTCAAGAATCGGCTGTCGCTCATTGCGGGACAGCGCCAATATTGCCCCAGCCGTGGAGCGCCCTATTCCGGGCAAGTTGACGACGTCATCAAATGATGAGGGAAATTCTCCAGCGAATTGATCTCGGATGATGGTCGCCGCTTTATGCAGATTCCTTGCGCGGGCGTAATAGCCAAGCCCTGACCAGCGATGGAGAACATCATCAATATCTGCGCCCGACAATGCGTTCGCGTCCGGGAAGGATTCCATGAAGCGCAGATAATAAGGAATGACGGTGGTTACCTGCGTCTGCTGCAGCATGATCTCGGAAATCCACACCCGATATGAGGTCGGCTGTTGTTGCCACGGCAGGTTATTGCGGCCCTGGGACGCGGACCATTTCA
>JADFGH010000014.1 GCA_022567775.1 Pseudomonadota bacterium
CTTAGACGTTGGCACGAGGACAATCGTCGACGTCTTGAATTCTCAGCGTTCACTTTACATAGCAATAACGAACTACTATCAGAGCCGCTACAACTATATTGGCAACGTATTGCGGCTCAAACTCGCCGCCGGCGACCTGCAGATCCAGGACCTCGAGGAAATCGACCGATACTTAAGTGAACGCCGCCCGCCGGAAGAAGTAATCGCAGAAGACGAAGCGAAGGAGAACGCGAGCTGATTCTCCATGATCAATCGCACTGCACACGGCACGTAAACTGCTTCCCGGCGCTCGTGAAGTATCCGCGCTAGCCAACGTCGCCGAGCAGCGGCTCGAGCAATTTCAGGAGCCGGTCCAGTGCGCCCTTGTTTTGCTGCACGATTTCCCGGCCGCGGTTACCGATATCGGTGGCCCTTGCTTTATCGGCGAATAAACCGGCAACCGCAGCACCGAGCTGGTCGGCATTGTTGACTGCAATCGAGGCGCCGACTTTCTCGAATTTATCAGCGATATCCTGCGTATGGAAGAGGTGCGGTCCGGTCACGACCGGCCGGCCGAGTGCAGCTGGTTCAAGTAAATTGTGCCCACCTATTGGAACGAGACTGCCGCCAACGAAAGCGACGTTGGCCGCGGCATAGAACAGCGGGACATCACCCATGGTGTCGCCAAGGTAGACCTCGGTAGCGGATGTGCAAGGCACGCCATCAGTGCGTGCAACGAAGTTCAATCCTTGCTTGTGCAATAAGCTGCGAACCGCGGCGAACCGTTCCGGATGGCGTGGAGCCAAAATGAGCAGCGCGTCAGGAAAGCGTTTGCAAACCTGCTCGTGCGCGAGGAGAACCTGCTCCTCCTCGCGATCGTGTGTGCTTGCGGCGACCCAGACCGGCCGATCCTCGAAATTGGCGTGTCGGAATGCCTCCCCGCGCTCGAGGAGATCCTCGGGCAGCTCGAAGTCGAATTTAATATTGCCGGTTACTTTGGTTCGTTCAGGTGCAGCGCCCAGCGACCTGAAGCGTTCAGCGTCGGTCTCGCTTTGTGCCGCTATGACGATGCCGTAAGACAGTGTTTCACGAAATAGCGGCAGAAACCTGCGGTAGGTGTCCACTGAATCAGGCGATATTCTTGCGCTGACCAGGACCAGCGGAATTTCCCGCCGCCCGCACTCATGGTAGAGATTCGGCCAGATTTCCGTTTCCAGAATCAAAGCTATGTCCGGCCGCACGGAATTGAAGAAACGGGTCACAGCGAATGGCGTTTCGAAAGGAATGTAGCAGTGCTGTACAGAGTCGCCGAATAATGCCTCTACCCTCGCTGCGCCTGTGGGCGTGACGGTCGTGACGAGGAGCTGTCTGTCGGGAAAGCGGCTCGCCAGCGAGTTTATCAGTGGCACTGCTGCCTGAACTTCACCGACAGACACCGCGTGAATCCAGGTGCTGCCGCCAGGCAGAAGCGGGTAGCCGAAACCAAATCGCTGGCCGAACCGATCGCGGTAGCTGGGGTTGCCAAAACCACGCACAATCCAGTAAACGGCATAAACCGGCATCAGGAGATAGGTGACTAGCGCGTAGGCAAATCGCATCGGTAAATTAGCGCGTCAGGTGAGCGTACCGCTGGTGCCGGATACGCGCACTCAACTGCGGAGCTTGTCTATTATGCTGCTGGACGAGTGTCCTTCGCGAAACGCAAGAACGCGAACCTCGCCGCCGTTTTTCAACACATCTTTGGCACCGGCGATGTCATCCGGGCGATAGTCACCACCTTTGACGAGCACGTCTGGCAATATCATCCGGATCAGCCGCGCCGGCGTATCTTCCGAAAATGGCACGACCCAGTCCACGGCAGCAAGCCCTGCCAGAACCGCCATGCGATCTTGCAGTGCGTTAACGGGCCGGTCACTGCCTTTCAACCGCCGCACCGATTCATCATCGTTAACCGCAACGATTAATCGGTCACCAAGACTCTTGGCTTCTTCAAGATAGGCGACGTGGCCCGCGTGCAAGACATCGAAACATCCGTTGGTCATGACGATCGATTCGTTTTGATATTTTGCATCGCTGATCATCGCAGCAAGCTCCACCTCCTTAACAAGACCGCGGCCACCCTGTCCGCGTTGATGCAGCGCCGCACGAATTTCTGAGGGACTGACCGACGCAACACCTGTCTTGCGTACGACAAGACCTGCAGCAAGATTGGATAATGCCGCGGCAGCGGCCATTGACTCGCCACTTGCCACCGCCCCGGCCAGTACGGCAATGACGGTATCGCCGGCACCGGTCACGTCGAATACTTCACTCACCCTTGTTGACAGAAAGACTGGTTCATCAGATGCCTCAACCAGCAACATGCCTTTTTCGCTGCGTGTCACCAGTAGCGCACCCAAATCGAGTTCTGAAATCATCTTCCTGACGCGTTCAACAAGCTCGTCCTCAGAGTCACAAACACCGGCAACGGACTCGAATTCGGACTGATTCGGTGTTAGCACCGTCGCGCCGCGATATTTGTCGAAATCCGAACCTTTCGGATCGACAAAGACCGGAGTGTTTGCGTTTCGGCAGAGATCGATCATCGCTGACACATCTCCAAGCGCGCCCTTGCCATAGTCAGACAGCACCACGGCACTCGAAGCTTTCAATGCTTTCTTCAGGTAACCAGTGAGCGCAGCACTGCCAGATGCGTCCCACTCTTCGCGATCAAGCCGGATCAGCTGCTGACCTCGGCTCTGAACGCGAGTCTTGGTTGTTGTTGGCCAGTTCGCGACTGCCTTGAATCGGCAATTGACGTTCTGCTGCTCAAGAACGGCTTTTAAAGCGGCAGCCTCGTCGTCCTGACCAACCACTCCGATAAGTGTGGTGTCGACGCCGAGGCTGGCAAGGTTTGCAGCGACGTTCGCCGCGCCGCCGGCACGATTTACCGTCTCACGAACCTGCACGACCGGAACCGGCGCCTCGGGAGAAATCCGCTCGGTTCCGCCGAACAGATACCTGTCCAGCATCACGTCACCGGCCACCAGCACGCAGGCCCTGGAAAAATCAGGAATTGATAGGGTCACGGGTCAGATGGTACTACAGCAAGACAGGCAGATTCGCGGCTGTGACCGGCCGCACATCAATGCATGAAAATCTATTCGCGGCTAAAGCCGCTCCTACGATTCTCTATGGAACTGTAGGAGCGGATTTGTGGGAGCGGATTTATCCGCGAACCAGGTTCAAGCCATTCGCGGCTAAAGCCGCTCCCACGGTCAGCCGCATTTGGAGTCGCCGCAGGAGAGACAGGTCCTACACCCATCCATCATGACAACAGCGGCTGTACTGCATTTTGTACAAAGTTGCGCACCTTCCGGGTACTCGCTTTTCGAGAACGCATCCTGCTGCTTCGAGCGGGCTTCGTACTCGGCCCGTTTCTCTTCGAGCAGCTTTTTTTGCTCGTCATCGAGCTCTACCTTTTTAAGCAGGCCGATCAAGATGAGATGCTTCTCAACGATATAGCCCAGCTCGGCAATGATCGAGGGCATGTATTTTCCGCCTGGCTTCCAGTACCCGCCGCGAGGGTCGAAGACAGCTTTGAGCTCATCGACCAGGAAAGTCACATCGCCGCCTTTGCGGAACACGGCCGAGATAATCCGGGTCAGGGCAACAATCCACTGGTAATGGTCAAGGTTCTTGGAGTTGATGAAAATTTCAAAGGGCCTGCGCTTCTCGTACTCAGTGCCTTCATTGAGCACAATGTCATTGATCGTGATGTACATCGCATGATCTGACACAGGAGTCTTGACCTTGTAGGTCGAGCCGATGAGCATCTCAGGTCGCTCGAGTTTTTCGTGCATCCTGATGATTTCCGCGCCACCAGCGGTCGTTTCACGACGAAATTCCGGTCGTGGCGCTGCAGCGCTCTTGCCGCCCCGCTGCCTTACCGAATAGCCGACTATTTTCTTGTCAATCTTTACTTTGCTCATCTTCCTCAGACCTTAAAACTTGCCGTAGTAGCCTTCCTTGAGCGCATCAAACAAATTGGCTGCTGTGTGCACCTCGCCGTCATACTCGATCTCTTCGTCACCCTTCAACTCGATTTCGCTGCCATCTTCGAGCGTAAACGAATAGACCGTGTTCTTCAGGTCCTGCTCCTTGACCAATACGCCCTGGAATGCCTCCGGGTTAAAGCGGAACGTTGTGCATCCCTTCAGGCCCTTCTCATAGGCGTACAGGTAAATATTCTTGAATTCTTCGTACGGATAATCGGTCGGCACATTCGCCGTCTTGGAGATGGACGAATCGATCCACCGCTGCGCCGCAGCCTGAATGTCGACGTGCGCGTTAGGCGATATGTCTTCGGCCGTAATGAAATAATCCGGCAACGTATTTTCAGCAGCATCTTCTGCATTGCCAGCGCCCGGCATTGCATTGGGATTGACCAGTTCGCGATAGGCCAGCAATTCGAATGAGTACACTTCAACTTTCTCTTTCGACTTCTTGCCCTCACGAATGACGTTGCGGAAGTAGTGGTGCGCAAAACTTGGCTCGATGCCGTTGCTTGCATTATTCGCGAGCGACAGGGAAATGGTTCCCGTCGGCGCTATAGAACTGTGATGTGTGAATCGTGCACCGACCCTGGCCAGTTCCGCGACCAGCTCCGGTGCTTCCGTAGCAAGGCGTTGCATATAGCGGCTGTACCGGCAGTGCAGGATACGACCCGGAATCCTGTCGCCAACTTTGTAGCCATCGGCAGCCATTTCCGGCCGTTTGGCAAGCATTTCCGGCGTGACCTCGAATTCCTCGGTCATGATTGGCGCCGGCCCTTTCTCTTTGGCCAGATCCAGCGCGCTCTCCCAGCCCGCCAGCGCGAGCTGCTTGGCAACCTCTTCCGTGAACCTGACGGCGCTGGCATCTCCATACTTCATCCGCAACATGGAAATCGTCGAGCCGAGTCCGAGGAAGCCCATGCCGTGACGGCGCTTGCGCATGATCTCTTCACGCTGCAACGGCAGTGGCAGACCATTGATCTCGACCACATCGTCGAGCATCCGCGTGAAAATCTTCACTACCTTGCGGAACTCATCCCAATCGAACCTGGCGTCTTCCGTGAAGGCGTCCAAAACGAACTTCGTGAGATTGATGGATCCCAACAGGCAGGAACCATACGGCGGCAACGGCTGTTCGCCACAAGGATTGGTTGCGCGGATGTTTTCGACAAACCAGTTGTTGTTCATCTCGTTGACTTTGTCGATCAGAACAAAGCCTGGCTCTGCGAAATCGTAGGTCGACGCCATGATTACGTCCCACACCCGACGCGCCGGCAAGGACTTGAAAATCTTACAGGCGACCAGGCCCGCTTCGTTGCGCACATAGTCGTCCGGCTCGGGCCACTCACGCCAGACGAACTGGCTGTCGTCCTTGATGTCGAGCTGGTCCTGTTCGAGTTCCCTGGGCGTCACCGGAAATGCGAGCTGCCAGTCCGCGTCATTCTTGACTGCCTGCATGAATTCGTCTGTGACGAGAAGCGACAGGTTGAATTGCCTGAGCCGCCCATTCTCGCGCTTGGCGCGAATGAACTCCATCACGTCCGGGTGACCGATGTCGAAGGTACCCATCTGCGCGCCCCGCCGGCCTCCCGCCGACGAGACCGTGAAACACATCTTGTCGTATATATCCATAAACGACAGCGGGCCCGAAGTATATGCGCCCGCGCCAGTCACATAGGCACCCTTCGGCCGTAACGTGGAAAATTCATAGCCGATGCCGCAACCCGCTTTTAGCGTCAGGCCGGCCTCGTGAACCTTGTTCAGAATATTATCCATCGAGTCGGCGACCGTGCCGGAGACTGTGCAATTGATGGTCGACGTGGCCGGCTTGTGTTCCTTCGCCCCGGCGTTGGAAATGATCCGGCCCGCCGGTATCGCGCCATTGCGCAACGCCCACAAAAATTCTTCGTAGCACTGCTCGCGCAAGTGGACTGATTCGACGTCTGCCACCGCTCTTGCCACGCGCTTGTAGGTATCATCGATGGCGGCATCGATGTGCGCGCCATCTTTTGCGGTCAGCCGGTATTTTGTATTCCAGATGTCCAGCGAGGCCGGCTGCAAGGTGATGTCGGCGACACTATGAGCATCAAGATGTATCGCGGACTTCATGTGAACCTGAAACTCCCTAACGCCGTGTGGCGACCCCAAATGCTTGCGTATTCACCCATTTAAGAGTGAAAAGCTCCCCGCTCACCGCACTTCATTTTTTGAGCGGCGAGTGCCAAAACTGGCCTCTGATCTTCGTTATGGCAGGCACAAGATGTTGTGCCTGCTAGGAGTCAAGATTATGCCTGGAGCGGTCGACTGTCAAGGCTTTGTGTGTTTTTTTTCATAGGTGCTTATTATATAAAAAACAATAAGTTATAAAACAAACGCGAATAAGTCCTTTAATTACCTGACGAAAAATTTTGCGCTTTTGAGAAATTAATTTTCCACTACATATAGTGGCATCAGGTACCACAAAAAACACCTGGCAAGAACGAATTTTGTAGTGGTTTTCCGTCACTTGAAAACACTTTTAATGACCTTATCTATGCCCGTAATCAAGCTTTTCCGGGCGTCTTTTCAGACTCGGATGAAGCAGTAGATTTACCTTAAATTTAGGAGTGAAAAATGAACATAACGAGATTTGAACCCTGGAGCCTGATCAATCTTCTGCATCAGGATCTCGACCAGATTGCCGGCCGCCGATTTGGCCTGGCGGGCAGTGACCATAACGGCAGCAGCGTTGCCGACTGGATACCGGCGGTCGATATCGTCGAGGAGAAGGACCGCTATGTGTTGCGCGCCGACGTGCCGGGTGTGAAACCTGAGGACATCGACGTCAATATGGAAAATGGCATCCTGACCGTGTCCGGTGAACGGCACCAGGAATCCACGGAGGAAGCGCAGGGAATGCGCCGTGTAGAACGGGTCAGCGGCAAATTCTATCGGCGTTTCACTTTGCCGGATACAGCCGACGCCGAGGAAATTTCGGCCAAGAGCGCCAATGGCATTCTCGAGGTCATCATTCCGAAGCAGCCGCAAATTCTGGCACGGAAAATTACCGTAAAAGCTGCCTGATAAACACTGCGACGATTTGCAGGCGCCCGGCATCTTTCGAAGATGCCGGGCACGGGCGTTTGCGGCGCGAAGGAACTTTTAATGATCTTTCCATGTCCTCTGCCAAACAAGCTATGATTTGGGAATTCGTTCACCGGCCATTCAGCGCTGCCGGTGCACAATGACGCACCAGACTTTGTCGATGAGGTTAATCGGACCATGAGCAAAACGTATCGCCTGATCCGGGCATCCCTGCTTATGTTTGTCGCTGCGACAAGCACTGCTGCGCTGCCCGACAGTGTCAATGGCCGGCCGCTGCCCAGCCTTGCGCCCCTCGTCAAGCAGGTAGCACCAGCGGTCGTCAATATCCGGGTCAGTCAGACTGTGCGATCACAGTCACCCTATGGCGACGAGATGTTCAGGCGCTTCTTCGGACTGCCCAATTTCGAAGGTGGATCGAGAGAAATTGCGAGTGCTGGCTCGGGCGTCATCGTGGACGCTGCCAATGGATATATTCTGACCAATCATCATGTCGTTGACGGCGCTGACAAGATTCAGATCTCGCTGTTCAACGATGACACCCTGGATGCGGAAGTCATCGGCTCGGACGCCGCGACAGACATCGCGGTTCTCAAGGTCGATCCCGGGAATCTCGTTGAATTGCCGATTGGTGATTCAGACCTGGTAGAGGTCGGCGATTTTGTAATCGCTATCGGCAACCCCTTCGGGCTCGGCCACACCGTTACCTCGGGCATTGTCAGTGCGCTGGGCCGCACTGGTATCAACCGCAACGGCTACGAGGATTTTATTCAGACGGATGCATCCATCAATCCGGGCAACTCCGGTGGTGCGCTCGTCAACATGAGAGGCGAACTTGTCGGCATCAATTCGGCAATCGTGAGCCGTACTGGAGGCAATGTCGGGATCGGCTTTGCCGTGCCATCGGCCATCGCACAATCGATCATGCGCCAGATACTTGATTTCGGTGAAGTGCGCCGCGGACTTCTTGGCGTTTCGATTCAGACGATCGACAAGGAAAGCGCGAAGGCGCTTGGCGCGGAAGTCGATAGCGGCGCGCTGGTATCGGCAATCGAACCTGAATCAGCGGCCGAGGAAGCCGGCCTGCATGTCGATGACATTATCATCAGGGTCAACGACAGGAAAATCGACAATAGCCGTGAACTGGCCAACGCCATCGGCCTGAAGGGATCCGGCGAAATAGTCGATATCGAATTCGTTCGTGACGGAAAAACCCGTACGGTTAAGGCAAAGCTCGGCCGACGCACGATTACACAGAGCAGCGGCGGCGACATACACCCCGGATTAACGGGCGCCCGGTTCGCAACATCATCAGCGAGCGCGACGGGCGGCGTTGATGTGACCGAGGTTGAACCCGGCAGCGCAGCTGCACAGCGTGGGCTGCGCTCCGGCGATGTCATCATCGCGGTCAACCGGCAGCAGGTTCAGAATCTGCAACAACTGCAGGAGATCGCGGATGCCAACAGGATCCTGTTTCTCCTGGTACAGCGCGGCGACCGCTCCCTGATGCTTCAAATCCGCTAACACGCATGAATTCGGCATGGAGATTTCATGCTGTCATTGCCGGCATCTTGCTGGCCGGAGCACCATTCAGCGCTGCGTCGGCCGAGACCTACGATATTGAACAACAGCGGGCGGCGTATCAAGCGGTCCACGCGGAAGTAGAACGCGGCAACTGGCAGCCCGTGCGGCAACATGAGCAAATGCTGCGGGACTATGTCCTCTGGCCCGATCTCGAAGCAAGCTATTTCAGAGCCCGGCTGCGAATCGCCGATCATGCGCAGGTGGGGGTATTTCTCGAACAGTACGGCACGCTGAAGCCGGCCCGGGAGCTGCGCTACCAGTTTTCCCTGCATCTTGCCGATGCCGGCCACCCGTCGGAGTACCTGGAGATATACCGGCAGTACTACCAGGACCTCAATATCGCAAAACTGGACTGCCTCGCATTGCAGGCGGAAATCAGCGAAGGCCATCAAGACAGGATCATCAGCCGGGGGTTGCAACTTTGGCTGGTTGGCAAGAGCCAGGCTGACGAGTGCGATCCTGTTTTTACGCACCTGCGTACCACCGGCGCACTGACAGACCATCATTACGAAAAACGATTTGCGCTGGCAGTCAACGAGCGACAGTTCTCACTTGCCCGGTTCCTGTCAAGACCGTTGCGTGGCGAGTACCTCGAGCAAGCCAACGCCTGGCTCAAGGCACAAAACGAGTCCCTCGAATTCCTGCGCACGCATGTCGAGGGTGTTGATACTGGCGTCGGACACCGGCAAATGATCTATGCGATCGAACGCATCGCGTTTGGCGATCCGTTGCTCGCCTCTGAAAACTGGATCGCGCTGCGCAAGAATTATCGGTTCACAGCCGAACAACAGCATTACATCAGCCGGCACATCGCGCTGTGGGCAGCGCGACGGCAGCTGCCGGAAGCCACGGCCTTACTGTACGGCCTGCCCCGCGAAGCAGTAGACCGGGAGGTTGGCCGCTGGATGATCCGGACCAGTCTGCGCCGGCAGGACTGGGCCAGCGTGCTGCGTGCGATCGCAATGCTGCCCGAGGACGAGCAACGTGCCAAGCAATGGCAGTACTGGGAAGCAGTGGCCCTGAAATCTGCCGGCCAGGCAGAACCTGCCACTGCAAAGCTGAACGAACTGGCCACGACCCGAAGCTACTACGGCTTCCTGGCCTCCGATGCGCTGGGCAATGACTACACATTCGCGCATAACCGTCTTGTCGTAGACGACAAGGTGGCCGCGAAGCTTGCGGAACTGCCGGCCCTGATCCGTGCGCGCGAACTGTTTCATGTGGGTCTCGAGGGCCGCGGCCGTTCCGAGTGGGATGCAATGGTCAGCATCCTGACGCCGCATGAACAGGTGCAGGCGGCAATACTTGCACACCAGTGGGGATGGCATTCCCGTGCAATTGCAACGGCCTCCATGGTAGGCGAGTTCGATGACCTGATGATTCGGTATCCATTGCCCTGGCGCGAGGACTTCGCACAATATTCGCAGGACGCCAACATCAACGATAGCTGGGCCTACGGCATCGCGCGCAGCGAGAGCCTCTTTATGCGCGATATCCGCTCAGCTGCGGGCGCCATCGGCGTCATGCAAATCCTGCCGGAGACTGGCAGGCGCATGGCGCGCGAAATCAGGTACCCCTATTCCGGGCTTGCAACACTGACTGATTCGGCAAGCAATATTCGCCTGGGCACCATGTACCTGCGGAAGATGTTCGACCGCTTCGACGAGAACAAAGTACTCGCAACAGCCGCCTACAACGCCGGCCCGCTGAATGTTGAAGCGTGGCTGCCAGAGGCCAGCCAACTTGACGCGCGAATCTGGATCGAGAATATTCCTTACAACGAAACCAGGGCGTACGTTCGTCGCGTCCTGACTGCTGACGCGATTTTTCACTGGCGGCTTACCGGCAAAACCAGGCGACTTTCCACAGAACTGCCGGCCATCAATCCGCCGGCAGAGGCCGTGGCAGGCATCGACTAGTCCGCCATCTGGTCCATGCGCCGCTCGCGTTCGTCCTGGTCAAGCGCCGCCAGTTTCTCTGTTTCGGCATAAAAGCAAACGAGCTTCTCGTTGCAGTCCCGAAGAATGGCCTCGAAAACCCCCTGGCGTCCTTCGTACAGGCCCAGGGATGCCAGCCGCGCATTGTTCAGCGGCGGAGCCAGCCAGTTCCAGGTGTCGGACCCGCTATCCTCAAGCAGGCGCCCGGCGGCCGCAGACAAGCCGTCCAGCAATTCCTGCTTCCTCGATCGCATCAGCGGAACGTCCAGGTCCGACCCGTACAGGTTCCTGAGATCGGTTTTGGTTGCCTCAACGAGCGTCATCAACGATTGCCGCAGCTCACGATTCTTACGAAAGACGCCAATGCTCGCCACTTCAGCTCTTCCGTCCAGCCATCTCGTCATACCAATGTCGGCAACTGCCGTGGCAAAGGACTCGTTAAATGCCGTATCGCCTTTGATGTACAGCCTCTGGTGCGCGAGCTCATGAAATATGGTGGAAACCAGTTCCGCATCAGTCCAGCGCATCATCGTGTTGAGTACCGGGTCCGAAAATTTCCCGAGTGTCGAGTATGCCGCAACGCCGCCGACCACCACGTCGAATCCGTCAGCACGTAAACTCCGCGCTTTCTTTCGGGCTGCCTCCTCTGCGAAATAGCCTCGATAAGCGACGCAACCGGCGACGGGAAAACACCATGTTTTCGGCTCCAGCGAAAATTCGGGTGCCGCAAATACGTTCCAGACGACGTAGTCCCGTCCCAGGTCTGCGTACGATCGATAGCTCTTGTTGTCGGGCAGCAATAACTCATCGACGGCAAAGTCCCGCGCCTCCAGCACGATTGTGAGCCGTTTTTTGAGGTCATCCGGCGAGTTTTCATCCGCGATGACCTCCGGTATCGGCTGCCGGGCGTGCATGACTTCGAACTGGCCGCGAATCGCCTGCATGTAGTAGCAGCCTTCGATCTGCGGTATCGCAAGCAGCAGGGCAGTGACAATCATGAAGCGCTGCGCGCTGTTTTTTCGCTTCCGCGCTCTCAAGGGCAATCTGACCTCATGCAAGATAGAATCACAACATGGAAGTTTACCTCGTCGGTGGCGCGGTTCGGGACCAACAGCTTGGATTGCCTGTGAAAGAGCGGGACTGGTGCGTCGTGGGCGCCACACCGGACGATCTCAAGAGTCTCGGTTACCGGCCGGTTGGCAACGACTTCCCGGTGTTTCTGCATCCCGAGAGCAACGAAGAATATGCGCTGGCACGCACGGAAAGGAAAACCGGCACTGGTTATCACGGCTTCACCTTTCACACCTCGCCCGATATCACCATCGAAGAGGACCTGGCTCGCAGGGACCTGACAATCAATGCAATGGCGGTGGGTCCTGACGGGAAACTGATTGACCCGTGCAACGGCCTGGCCGATATCGAGTCAAGAACATTGCGACATGTCTCTGACGCTTTTGCGGAAGATCCGGTACGCATCCTGCGCGCCGCCAGGTTTGCCGCGCGCTTCCACTCCCTGGGATTCCGCGTTGCTAGAGAAACCATGCAATTGATGAAGCGGATGGTGGTCGATGGAGAGGCCGATGAACTGGTGCCGGAGCGCGTCTGGAAGGAAACGGAGGCGGCCCTGGCCGGGTCCGATCCGCAGGTTTTCATGGAAGTCCTGCGTGAGTGCGGTGCATTAAAGGTGGTTTTTGCGGAAATCGATGCCTTGTTCGGCATTCCGCAGCCTGAAAAATGGCACCCCGAGATCGATTGTGGCATCCACTCGCTGATGGCCCTCGAGCAGGCTGCTGCATTATCGAAAGACGCCGAGGTTCGATTTGCCGCGCTCGTTCATGACCTGGGAAAAGCGACTACAGCAAAAACGATTTTGCCCAAACATACCGGACACGAGCATCGCAGCGTCAAGCTTGTAAAGTCCTTATCGAAGCGCCTGCGGGTTCCCGCCGCTTTCCGCGAGTTGGCTTGCCTGGTCGCCGAATTCCACACGCACCTCCATCGCGCATTCGAGCTGCGCCCGTCCACCGTGCTCAAAGTCCTGAATCGCGCAGATGCCTTCAGGCGGCCGCCACGATTCGACAAATTCCTGTTGGCCTGCGAGGCTGACGCTCGCGGCAGAACCGGTTTCGAAGACCGGCCGTACCCCCAGGCAGAGTATTTGCGGGCAGCGTGGAAAGCTGCCAGCGAAGTCGACATCAGCGATTTGACGAGCAATCAGTTAAATGGCAAAGAGATTGGCAAGGAAATTGAAAGGCGTCGGCAGCGTGCGATTGCAGCTGTCAGGAAAGATCAGGAACCACCGAAGTAGTACAGGTAGATCGTTAGCGCCGTCGTATTGCCAAAGTTTTCTGAATCGTCGAGGGAAAGACGAAACTCGATATCAGTGCGATCGGTCATCGGT
>JADFGH010000295.1 GCA_022567775.1 Pseudomonadota bacterium
TCGCATCGCGGTACGCCGCGTCCCTGGCCTCGATGGCATCGTTGTAGATGCCCCGAAGCGCATCGTCGGTGAGGGCTGCACGAATCAGCCTCTCCACTGCTTCCGTCTCCACGAGGATGTGTGCGTCGCTTTCCTGGCGGTACCTCCAGATGGCGGCGCCGAAGTCCACCATCGGCGGGTCGGGAAGCACCTCTGAGTAGTTGGCCTCGGTCGGGGTAAGCGCCTCGATAACCTTGCTGCTACCGCAGTTGAAACACTTCTTCTCGATGGGTTGCCCTGGCCAAACGTGCCATGAGGCGCGGCACGCCCCGCAACAAAATGTCCGCATATCAGTCGGCATAACTCATCTCTCACCCCCAAACTTCGAGACGTATGTGTGGCCACGAAAACCGGGGATTTTCCATCGCATCGTGTTGTCACCGCCGGGTACGCCGCTCGTAGTCGTGGTGTCGCTGTGGCTCCACGTCCACAACCGCGAGAGCCCAGCATTCAGCAGCCAACACGCCCCGAAATGACCCGTAAGCGTACAGAGCCAGTGTAAAAACCAACGCACGAATCCTTTCATCTCTCACCCCCAACCTTTGCGCCGGCGCAAGATTCGTCCCCCTGGAAGGCCGCAAGCGCATCCTCCCGTGCCGAAGTGCCTGCTTGTATAAGCCCACCTCCATATCTGACCTCTCCATACCGCTCGATGCACCTGGCCAATTCGCGGGCCGCTTCGTCTTGCCCGTGCTCATCCAGTACCCTCCATACCGTTTCTTCCAGTGTCATTGTCTCACCCCTGCGCTACGCGCCCCGCTATACCGGCATGGATGCGGCGGCGAGTATAGCGCTACCGATCATAGACGGCCAGACGCGCGCAGGATCGAGTTTGATCGCTCGCTGGGGCGAGCTCCTACGACAGGCAGCAATTCGATACTGACAAAATGCGTGTTCGTCTCGTAGGAGCCCGGCCCACCGGGCGATCCGATGCCCGATGCGTGGCCTGGATTGAATCGCTCGCCGGGGCGAGCTCCTACAGGAACCCGGACACCGGGCGATCCGTTCGCCGAACAGCGCGTGCTCCTACTTGCTCTTGCTCCTCACCCTGATCAACACCTCGACGCTTTCCTGCTCGGTGCCATTCGGCAGGGGCGGCACGCCACTGATGCTTATCTGGCTGCCGGGGATATCGCTCAATTCGCCCGAATCGACATGATAAAAATGATGATGAGAATGGGTCGTCGAGTCATAGAATTTGCGGCTTGAATCCACGCTCAGTTCTTTCACGATGCCCTGTTCGCTGAATAACTTCAGCGTGTTATAGACGGTCGCTTTCGAGACGCGACTGCGGCGACTTTTGAGTTTGTCGATTATCTGATCCGCCGACAGATGCTGTGGACGGGACAGCAGGACCGCTGCCACTTCAATCCGCTGCGCGGTTGGCATGACGCCATGCTGCTTCAGCTTTTCGAGGATGTCCTTCCGTGACATGGGACTATGCTCACAAAATCAGGTGTTTGCGGAGTATAGACTAATTCCAGATCGGAATACTCAATGCGCAGGCTTTGCCGAGTTTTGCGACCTCTCATCCGTCCCGTGATGAACTAGCCTCGGGTCTGCAAACAGGGAGGTTTGAGATGGTGATCCGGCGTGCGGCAGGCGGCTACAGCCTGTACGAACTCATCATAACGATCGGCGTGGTTGCCCTTGTCATGTCGCTGGGCGTGCCATCGTTCGGCAGGATACTGGCGGATCATCGCCTGAGAGTTGAGGTCGATGCCATGTTCCACGCCGTCCATCTCGCTCGCAAGGAGTCCGTGATGCGCCGCCGTGCGGTCACCCTCTGCCCCTCGCGTGACGGGCAACACTGCATGCCGGGATACGACTGGTCGCAGGGCTGGATGATGTTCGTGAACCTGGACCGGGATGCGCCGGCGGTCCGTGATGCGGAGGAGCCCGTGCTGCAGCGATTTTCAGTCAGTTTACATAATCAGATAACCGCCAATCGCAAGAGTTTTTCATTCCGGACGACCGCGCTCAGGGCCACCAATGGCACCTTCATATTCTGCGACAAAGCCAGGCGGGCCGCTCCTCGCGCCCTGGTGGTGAGCTATACAGGAAGGCCCCGGGTGACCCGGCATGACCGCCGCGGAAACCCCTATGACTGTCCGGATTAAGTTAAATGGATGGCCTGAGTCCGACCGCTTGTCGGGGTCATTTCGCCGCTTGTCGGATACTTGTCAACAGGGTCTCGAGGGCCTGTATATTGCCTCCATGGACACAGCTAACCAGCACGGATTCACGATATATGAACTGCTGATCACGATGCTGATCATCGGCATTGTCATGTCGATCGCCGTTCCGAATTTCAGCGACTTTACGAAGAACAGCCGCATGACCGCCGTCGCGAACGACCTGCATTCGAGCTTCCACCTCGCTCGCTCGGAGGCGGCTCGCTCCAAGTCCAACATCACGATATGCGCCAGCAGCAACTCCATGGATGCGGCAGCAGCATGTGGCGGCAGCTTCGACGACGGCTGGATCATTTTCATCGATCTTAACGGTGACCTGGCCCGCGCCGGCGCAGGAGAGAACGTTCTCCGGGCGCATCCGGCGATTCCTGATTCGATCAACATCATCACCAACGGCGGCGCCGACTATTTCGGATTTGCGCCATCCGGCCTTGGCCGCGGCGACGTCGGTGGCAATCCTGCGCTGAGTATCGCAATGATCTGTGATCAGCGTGGTCTGGATATCGCTGCGGGTGGCAGAGCGACCGCGCGCCGCCTCGTAATAACACCAATCGGACGCGCCACAGTCATCAGCGACTACGACGACATAATCTTCGCTGGCGGCGATTGCCCGTGATTTACGCTCGACAATCGAATCCATTGCTGATTAGCGGAATTAAACGAATGCAATTTACAAAACCGACATCAACGGCTCGGGCGAAAAAAACCATCAGCGGCTTTACGCTGGTCGAGGTACTGATCGCCCTGGTCATTCTGTCGATCGGCATGCTCGGTATTGCCGGTTTGTATGTGCATAGCATGAAGGCGGGACGCACCTCCGTCTTCCGTCATCACGCGGTGACGCTCGCGGGTGACGTTGCCGACCGCATCCGTGCCAACCCCCGCGCCGGGGCCGTATATGGCCTGGCCGGCGCAAACAACAACTGCGTCGCCGGCGGTGTCAATTGCACGGCAGCCCAGATGGCAGGAAACGACATATTCCTCTGGGATCAGCAGGCGACGGATACGCTGCCGGACGGTACCGTCACAGTCGTATTTAGCATCGGCATCGGCGGCGCTCCGCCGACTTATGAAATTACGGTTGCATGGACTGAGCCGGGCGAGAATATGACCTACATCATCACTATTCCTGTGCGTGGAATCTGATTGCCATGATCATTCGATACGATGCAAAAAATTCGATTCCTCAGCAGGCTGGCATCACGCTGGTCGAGCTGATGGTCGCGCTCACCATCG
>JADFGH010000296.1 GCA_022567775.1 Pseudomonadota bacterium
ATTATTTTGCTGGCGGTGGCCGCCGGTCCCCTCATTTATTTTGACTCGGTGGCTGCAGATTCGAATGAGGTAGCGGCGGAATTTTCCAGGCTTGAGAAATCCGGCAATGAGACCGCACAGGACTGGTTGCGACTGGCGCGCGATGCGCGCGATACGGATGAACTGGAGATTGCCAGGCAGTCGCTGGATAAGGCGTCCGCATACGGCCTGTCACCGATACAGTCCGGCATCGAAAAGGCACGCATCCTGGTGGCGAGTAACGATCCCGCGGGCGCGATGGCTGAACTGCAGAACGTGTTCGCAGCAGGGTTCACGGGCGTTGGCGCGCTGACCAATGACCCGCTCATCAACTCGATGGCGGGACGCAAGGACTACGACAAACTCGTGCAGAATATGTCCGTGCAGGCTTACCCTTGCGCGCATCAGCAAGGTTTTCAGGACTTCGATTTCTGGATTGGCGAGTGGGATGTCCACCTTGCGAATGGCACATTGGCCGGTTCCAACATCATCGAAGCTGTCGAACGAGGTTGCGCGCTGACCGAGCACTGGACCAGCGCAAACGGCGGTACCGGCATGAGCATTAACTACTTCGATAAGGCCAGTGATGAATGGGTGCAGGTCTGGAATGCCGAGGGTGGCAGTCAGATTGTGATTCGTGGGGGCATGACTGATGACGGCATGGCGATGGAGGGTTATATTCACTATGTCGGCAACGGGACGACCGCACCGTTCCGCGCACTTTGGACACCGTTGCCCGACGGACGGGTCCGGCAGTATTTTGAACAATCGAACGACGATGGCGGTACCTGGGTGCCGTGGTTCGAAGGCTTCTACACCCGCAAGAATTTTTAAGAGAAAGATGTGACTCAGCAGCTCAAACAAAGACAATTCCCGGCCGGCAACCCGCTGGCCAATGCGCTCGTCGTCGTTGTCGGCGTTCTGGTGATCGCTGTGTCATTTGTGCTGGGGCTCGTTGCCTTGGTGGCGCTGGTCACCGCGGCTATCGTGCTGGCTGCGATCATCGGCGTGCGCGTCTGGTGGCTGAAGCGCAAACTGGGCGCTGGTCAAAATTACACGGCGAATCATAACGGTGAATCAGCGACTGGTAGCGAGATTATCGAAGGTGAATTTCGTGTGGTCGGGCCGGACAAGGACCGTGACTCCACTGAGTAAAGCATAGTCAAAAGCCGCAAAAAACCGTAAGCTCGCCCCTAATGGCTAACGGGAAGACAGAAAAAGACCGCCGCAGAAAGCGGCGCCGTCGCCGCATCCAGGCGATCGTCATCTACACTGCTATTGCGATCGGGCTCGCCTGGTTCTTCGAGTCGCAAGCGACGACGACCATGATTTTCGTGCGGCATGCTGAAAGAGCCGGTCCTTCCGCAGATGATCCGGGCCTGACCCCGGCAGGGCAGCGGCGGGCGGCCGAGCTTGCCCGCCAGCTCGTCGATGCAGACGTTGTCGCGGGAGTCGATGCAATTTATTCCACGCCGTTTCGTCGCACGAGGGAAACCGCACAACCCGTGGCCGACGCGCTGGATTTGCCGATCAATATTTATGATCCAGCCGACAATGAAGCGGTGTTGCAAACAATTCTCAGGAATCACAAAGGCAAGATCATCCTGGTTGTCGGTCACAGCAACACCGTGCCAACGCTGATGGCGGATCTCGGCGCCAGTAAAAAGGTGCCGCCGATCGCCGAAATGGAATACGACAACATCTACATTGTTTCGATTCCATGGTTCGGTAAAACCAAGACGATTCGACTGCGTTTTGGCGAGCCTTATACGGGCGAGCCGGCAGAAGAAGAATTTGAGGGCGTCAAAATGACCGAGTAGCAGTCTCTGCAGCAGTCATATATCTGCAATGATCAAGCAGCAAGAAATCAAAATATCGACGCAGGGCAGGGGTACCTACGACCTCAGCGAGCAGGTTGAGCAGGCCGTCAGGTCGTCGGGCATCAGCACCGGTTTGTGTCATGTATTCATCCGCCACACGAGTGCGTCGCTGATCATTTGCGAGAACGCCGATCCTGCTGTCATGCGGGACCTGGAAACTTTTATGGAACGCCAGGTACCGGACGGGGACCCGATGTTTACACATACCGCGGAAGGCCCGGATGACATGCCGGCGCATATCCGCAGCGTCCTCACGCAAACCGATCTCAACATACCGGTGTCCGAAGGCCGCTGTGCGCTCGGCACCTGGCAGGGAATTTATCTCTGGGAGCACCGTTTGGCACCGCACAACCGCAAGGTGATGCTGACGATTTCCGGTGAGTAAGCGCTGGACGGGCCCGGTCCATTCACGGTGACGGCTGCTTAGTCGGAAGAGTTTGCGGCGGTCATGCCTGCAGATTCACGCAAGACAATGGCCTTCTTGATGAATTCCCCGTGCTTGTTAATCATGACGTCGGCCTGTAGTGCGTCCTGAATTTTCTGGCCCTGCGTGACCAGGTAGGTCACTCGTCTGACGCCGATGCCGAATGGGCCGTCGACGTCATACATTTTGATGGCGACTTTGTCCGGATCGCAAATTAGTGTGAACGGCAGGTTGTGCTCGTCCCTGAACCTGGTATGAGTCTCCGCGTCTTGCGGACTAACGCCGACAACCCGCAGGCCCACCCCCAGTATGTCGTCGTGAATATCGCGAAAAGTACATGCTTCCCTGGTGCAGCCCGGGGTGAAGTCCGCCGGGTAGAAATACAGAATTAGCGGTCCCGGCTGCAGCAATTGCGTCAGTGATACGTCGTCGCCATTTTCATCGGGCAGGATAAATTCCGGCGCCATGTCTCCCGGCTTAAGCATTCTGGGTCCCCCCTTCGTTTCTTGCATAATAACGCGTGTAACGCCGAAAACGGCGTATTATCCGGTTCCTTTTTTGCGGACCGGGCAGGAACAAGAATGAAAACAAAAATCTCCAGTTATATCTTGATCATTGTCAGCCTGATCTTCACGGCTTGCGGGGAACACCAGGCACCCGTGGTCGCCGGGCAGGCGGCGTCCGAGCCTGCTGTGCAAGGCATTCCGAAATACAGCGCCGAGGATTTTTTCGAGACGACCAGCTTCAGCCTGGTTGGTTCTGCGGCCCACGCCTTTTCAGCTGACGGATCATCGCTGCTGATCTCCTCTGACAGCACGGGTGTATTCAACGCCTACGCGTTGCCGCTGGATGGAGGGCCGCTGGAACAGCTCACGAAATCTGAAGATAACGCGGTATTCGCCGTCAGCTGGTTCCCGAAGGACAAACGCATTCTGTACACCTATGACAGTGGTGGCAATGAGCTCAACCACGTTATCGTCAGGGAAGAAGATGGCAGCAGCCACGACCTGACGCCGGGTGATGCGCTGAAGGCTGGATTTCTCAAGTGGAGTGATGATGGCGAAAGCTTTTACCTGACGTCCACTGAAAGGAATCAGCAGGCTTTCGATATTTATCGT
>JADFGH010000297.1 GCA_022567775.1 Pseudomonadota bacterium
GTGTGTCTATCACCAATGCTGATGTAGCCCTTCTCCCATAATGGGTGATAGGGGAGATTGTTGCGCTTTAGGTACTTATAAACATCGCGGTCAGTCCAGTCCGCAATCGGGTGCACTTTCCAGCGATCGCCCGACCAATCGAGATACGGCGTGTTCGCCCGGCTCCTCGACTGCGATCTCCGCAAGCCTGCAAACCAGGTGCCAGCATTTAGCTCGCGCAATGCCTTTTTCATCGGTGCGACCTTGTTCTCCTCATTGTAAGTGGCGATACCTGCCTCACCCTGCTTCCAGCGCTCACCATCGCGAGCCTCCTGCCACGCCGGCGATCTTGTGGCGCGATAGACCATTAGATTGAGTTTCAGACGCTCGGTGAGTTCATCGATAAACTGATAGGTTTCAGGAAAAAGATACCCGGTATCTACCAGTACGACCGGAATATCCGGACTTTCCTGTGTCACCAGGTGCAGCGTGACGGCGGACTGTGCACCAAAGCTCGAGCTCAGCACATGCGACGGCGGCAGGTTGGCCAGTGACCAGCGCACGCGCTCCTCTGCCGACTGCTTGTCGAACTGCCTGTTGCAGTGCTTGAGCGTAAGACGGCGGCTCTCCGCCTCACCTATCGCGATGCAATCACGCATTCCGCCACACGAAACTTTTGCTAATGCGCGTGACATCAGCTTGTCTCCGCAAGCGGCGCATAGACGCGATTGGCAAAGTCACCAAAAGACTCCTGGTCGCGGCGGGCGGCCACAAATTGCGCCAGCAATCCGTCAAGCACTTCCAGGATACGATCCTCATCGAGATTTTCGTGTGCCAGGCGATTCAGGCGCCGCCCGTCGGCGCTGCCGCCGAGGAACAGGTTGTAGCGGCCGGGCGCTTTGCCAACAAGACCGATCTCCGCAAGGTATGGGCGAGCGCAACCATTCGCGCAGCCGGTAATCCTCAAAGTAATTGCCTCATCGATCAGATCGTGCCTGTTGAGCAGCGTCTCAATCTTTTCGATCAGTTCAGGCAAATACCGCTCGGCCTCCGCCATTGCCAATGCACAAGACGGCAGCGCGACACAGGCCAGCGCTTGTTGCCGCAGCGGGGAAACCTGCTGCAATTTAGCGATACCGTAATAGTCGATCAGTCGCTCAATCGTCTGCCGGGCGTTGGAATCAATGCCACTAATTATGAGGTTCTGGTTGGCAGTCAGCCGGAAGTCGCCTTTGTGTATCCGCGCGACTTCCCTGAGCCCTTCCAGCAACCGGTGCTGAGTGTCGTTCTTGATACGGCCCTCTGGAATGAACAGTGAGAGGTCCCATTGGCCGCTCAGGTTGCTGGACCAGCCAAACTGGTCTCCGCGGCTCACGAATGCGAATTTTCTTGGCCCCGGAAGAGGGTAGCCGAGACGCCTAAACAGCTCCTCACGGAACCAGTCCAGCCCATGATCGTCGATCGTGTACTTGAGCCTTGCATGCTTGCGATTGGATCGGTCGCCGAAGTCTCGCTGCAGAGCGACAACGTGCTCAGCCACTTCGACCGCCTGGCCGAGCGTGCAGAAACCGATCACGTCCGCTACTCGCGGATACGTCTCGGCCTCACCATGCGTCATTCCCATGCCGCCACCTGCGGTGACGTTGAAGCCGATTAGCTCGCCGTTTTTCTCGATCGCAATAAAGCCCAAGTCCTGCGAAAAAATATCCACATCATTGGAAGGTGGAATCGCTACCGCGATCTTGAATTTACGCGGCAAATAGGTCGCCCCATAAATGGGCTCGACATCCGCCGTGCCCTCGACTTTTTCGCCATCGAGCCAGATCTCGTGATAGGCACGCGTCTGCGGTGTCAGATGCTCGCTGATGGCGGTGGCAGTTTCGTAGGCAGCACGGTGAATCGCTGACTGGCCAGCAAGCGGTGAGCACATGACGTTGCGATTCACATCGCCGCAGGCTGCAATCGTATCGAGCAAACTATCATTGATGCCGCTAATCGTTTTCTTCAGATTTCCCTTGGTGACACCATGCAATTGAAATGCCTGCCTGGTCGTCAGCCTCAGCGTGCTATTGCCATACTCTCGCGCCAACTTGTCCAGCGCTAGCCATTGTGCGGGCGTTGCAATACCGCCAGGCACACGGACGCGAATCATAAAGCTGTAGGATGGTTCAAGCTTCTGCCTCAAACGCTCGTTGCGGATATCGCGATCGTCCTGTTGATAGAAACCGTGAAATTTCGAGAGTTGGGTATCGTCTTCAGCGAGCGCACCGGTTGCTGCGTCAGCAAGACTCTCGACGATTGTGCCACGCAGATAATTGCTGCGCTGTTTGATACCTTCGACCGGCGTCAGCTCAACTGTTGTTTCGTTGGTCATCGGTGTTTGCCTAGTACACGTCGCGTTGATATCGGTGCTCGGTCTTCAATCCAGCGAGATATTCAGCAGCAAGTTCCTCGGACAGGCCGCCCTCGCTGCGCAACACCGCCAGCAATGCAATATTGACGTCAACCGCCATACGATCGGCATCGCCGCAGACATAGATATGTGCCCCGCGCTCGAGCCACGAATAAAGTCGCTTCGCTTGTTCGAGAATTCGGTGCTGCACATAGATCTTGTCTTGTTGATCTCTCGAGAATGCGACATCCAAATGCTTAAGCGAGCCTTCCTTCCGGTAGCGAAGCCACTCAATCTGATAAAGGAAGTCACTGGAGATGTTGCGGTCACCAAAGATGAGCCAATTGTCACCGCTGTGACCATGTTCGCGGCGATGCTCTACAAAGGCGCGATAAGGCGCAACGCCCGTTCCGGCGCCGATCATGATGACTGGCGTATCGCCCTCGGCCGGCAGCCGGAAATGATCATTGGGTTCAACGTAAACCGGTACGGATTCCGCGCCACCAATGAGGAAGTTCGACGCCGAGCCCCAGTGAGACCGACCAAACTGCTCGTACCGAACAACAGCGACTGTCAGATGCGCCTCATCCGGATTGGTATCCGGACTCGATGCAATGGAGTAAAGACGCGGAGTGAGCTTTCGTAGCGCATCAACGAATTCCTGCGCTTGCCAGACTTTGCGGAAGTCACCAACGATGTCGATTACCTGGTGCGTCTTAACCAGCTCGGTCAGTTTGTTGCGGTCGCCGACAATCTTTTGCAGATCCGAATCTTTTGCCGCCACCGCGTCCAGGAACGGCCGGCTCAGCACAGTAATTTCCTTGTGCTGTGTTAATGCGTCAGACAGCGCAAGTGCCTGACTATCTATTGTCACTTCCTGCCCGCCGTCGAGACGTAGTGACTCAAGCAGATTTTCCACCAATTCCGGCGGATTCTGCGGCATGACGCCCAGTGAGTCTCCTGGCAGATAGTTCATGCCGGATCCCTCGAGGTTCAATTCAATATGCCGCACATCCTTGCTGGAGCCATTCCCGGTAATTTTTTGATTCGTAAGCAGCTCTGCATTA
>JADFGH010000015.1 GCA_022567775.1 Pseudomonadota bacterium
AAGTCAGGGCAGGTTTCGGGAAAAAGGTGACGGCCTCGAACACCGGTCCGCGCAATTGCTGGACGAGCTTCTGACAACGGCCACCCTGTGCAGCAATGCGACATTAAGGGCGGAGACGGGCGGTGATTTTGTCAGTGTCGGTGATCCGACAGAGCTTGCGCTGCTCGTCGCCGCGCACCAGCGCGGCATACGGCGCGACATTGTTCTGAACCGATGGCCCGAAGTTCATGAGATCGCCTTCGATCCGGAAACGAAAAGGATGGCCACGATGCATTCCGGCGGGCCTGAGATCCGTGTCGCGGTCAAGGGCGCGCCCGAAACTGTCATTCCATTGTGCGCCACCCTGCGGACCAAAGATGGCGAAATATCGCTGACGGATCGTGACAGACAGGTGTGGCTGGATCATGCCCGGAACCTGGCTGAAAGGGGTTTGAGAACCCTGGCTGTCGCGGAGAAGATGACCGCGAATGCAACTGACGGATCCCTACAGCAGTCTCGTATTGCTCGGCGTCGTCGCTCTCGAGGACCCGGCTCGAGAGGGCGTAAAAGAAGCCATTGCCCGATGTCGCAGCGCCGGTGTCTCGGTGGTAATGGTTACTGGAGATCACGCCGCAACCGCACGCAACATCGGCATCAAGCTCGGCATGGTCGAGAGCACTGCCGATCCTCGCCAATTCGTCAATGGCACTGAACTTGATGATCTTCTTGCCCGGTCCGCAGATGCGGAGCTACTGGCAGCGCAGATTTTCTCCCGTGTGACGCCCGAACAAAAACTCAAACTGATCGAATTTTACCAACGCCAGGGTTCTGTCGTTGCAATGACGGGTGACGGCGTCAACGATGCGCCGGCGCTCAAGAAAGCCGATATTGGCGTTGCGATGGGAATTCGGGGTACCGCTGTTGCGAAGGAAGCTGCGGACATGGTGCTGCAAGACGATGAGTTTGGCACTATTGTCGAGGCGATCGCGAATGGCCGGGCCATTTTCGAAAACGTACGTAAATTTGTTGTTTATCTACTCTCATGCAACATCAGCGAAGTTCTCATAGTTACACTTGCGACTGTTGCTGGTGCGCCGTTGCCACTTTTGCCATTGCAAATTCTGTTTCTCAATCTCGTTACTGACATCTTTCCAGCGCTGGCTCTCGGCATAGGACGGGGTTCCGGCAATCTTATGAAGGACAGGCCGAGACCAGCCGATGAACCTCTGCTGACACGTTCCCACTGGTTACGCATTGGTTTGCACGGCACAGTGATTTCAATTTCCGTTCTTGCTGCCATGTTGGTTGCTGTGTTTTACCTGGAATTCGACGCAGCCCACGCAGTGACCGTTTCGTTTTGCACATTGGCGCTAGCGCAGGTCTGGCATGTCTTTAATATGCGTGATGATACAAGGCGATTCTTCAATAACGAAATTACACAAAACATCTGGATCTGGGTTGCCATCGGCATCTGCCTGGCACTGATTCTGATGGCGGTGTACACGCCGCTATTGAGTGGTTTGCTTGAATTGGCCGATCCGGGCGCCGCAGGCTGGCTCCTGATTATCGTAGCCAGCCTCATTCCGCTGCTGGTTGGTCCCTTTGTGCGGTCTGCTGCAACGCGCGACAAAGGGTGACCTGTCAAACAGAACCGTGCCGCACCGCAGCAGGCACGGCTCCCTTCCGCGCCAAGAGTGATGATGAACAATTTGTCATGCTTCTTAGCGAGCTGATCGATCCGGCTTATCGTTGTGGCATCTTCAGCCGAAAGTCCAAAAAAACCGATATCGATACGGTCGATGTGCCGTTCCAGAAATTCAAAATCCCGGTGCTGCAGAAAGTGGGCAAGGAATCCCGGCAGACCCTGCTTTCGGTATGAGTGCAGAAAACTCAGCCAGCGTCAGCGCGCCGCACAGTGTAATTAGTCCACAGAGCGCCCAGAAAAAATAAACCTGCCACTCACTTGTCGCGACCACTGCGAGTTCTCCCGGGGTGAAAAATATCCCGGAGCCGATCATGTCCCCGCTAACGACCGCAAGGATTGCGGAGAGACCCAGTTTTTTTTCCAGTGACATAAAATTTGTCGTCGGCGCGACCAGCAAGTGGCGACAACGCATGACATTACAGGTCTTGTGAGAGTCGTGGAAGTGCTATCCTCGCCGCAATTCGTGTCCCTGGACGGACGATGTATTCATACACGTCGAATCATTCTTGCTAACGCTCGACGCAAACGCAGTCGCCGAGGCACTGCCCTACGATCAGCTGATCGACGCACTGGCAACCGCGTTCGGCGGTGAATTCGAAGTGCCACTTCGTGCGCATCATGAGGTACCGCTTGCAGACGGTAACCCGGGAACTTTGCTGTTGATGCCGGCGTGGCAGTCGGGTGGCAGCATGGGAGTAAAGATTGCCACCGTCTTTCCCGATAATGCGGCGCAGGGCTATCCGGCCGTCTTCGCCAGTTACATCCTGATGAGCGCGCAGACCGGCATTCCGATCGCGGTCCTTGATGGCACGGAGATTACACTTCGCAGAACAGCGGCTGCATCTGCACTTGCATCGACCTGCTTGTCGAGAAGTAATTCGACAAGACTGTTGATGGTGGGAACCGGAAACCTTGCACCGCATCTCATTGCTGCACACGTGAGTGCCCGGCCAATCACTGAAATCTGCATCTGGGGACGGCGCAAGGAGGCTGCCGGGAAGCTGGCAGCCACGCTTGCCACATCGTCATTTTCGGTCACTTTATCTGGCGATCTCGAAGAAGCCGTCAATCGGGCGGATATCATCAGTTGCGCGACGCTTGCAATCGATCCACTGATTCGGGGCGCATGGTTGAAGCCAGGTCAACATCTCGATTTGGTAGGCTCGTTTAAGCCGGACATGCGGGAAGCGGATAGCGAGGCCCTGTCGCGTGCAGATGTTTACGTCGACACAAGGGCTGGCGCGATGTCAGAGGCGGGTGAAATTGTGCAGGCTGTCAATGACGGCTCGTTCCATGCGTCGGACATCAAGGGTGAGCTTCGGGATCTTGTTACTGGAAATGCCGGCGGGCGTACATCCGACGACTCGATCACGCTGTTTAAGTCGGTGGGTACCGCGCTCGAAGATCTGGCTGCCGCAGAACTGGCCGTAAGGAATCGCGGCTAAAGCCGCGATTCTTTATTGCCGAACCAGGCCATCCTTCAGAATTTCGGCAGAGATAGCGGCCGCCTGTTCCGAGACTGCGGATGCGACGGTTTCGCTGTTAAATATCAACGACTGGATCGCCCAGACTTTTTTCTCAGCACGCGTATCGTAGACTTCGACAACGAAGGAAATGGTCGATCCGGCCTTGATGCTGGTGGGAATATTCAGCTCTTCATAGTCGTAGCCATACCAGTCAAATAGCCCGCCGGTCGGTCGATTCACTGCCAGGCCTGCTCGTTCCTGCCCCTGCATGCGCGTCAGAATAATTGCATCAAAATCCCTGGCCCTCACTACGTTGCTCAGGATGTTGCGGGTCAATTGTGGCTGGCGGCCGACAACAGTGTAATAAGGAGTAGCCAGGGCTTCGTCACCGGAAATCGCTGCTGCAACCGCTTGTTCAAACTGTGCTCTTGTCGGGAGGTCGCCGGCCACGCTGATAACCAGTATGTTGCCGAATGGCGCCGCACCTTCGATGTCGTGGACGGTTTTGATGATGTTGCCGCCTGACGTTGTTCCGCAGGCGCCGGCCATCGCCATCACAGCAAAGAGGGAAAGCAGGTTGAGGCGGCTTAGTTTCTGCACTCTGGCTTACTCATGACGATAAGAAATCGAGGCTTCGTCGCTGCGCGTACATTCATGTGCGCAGCGGCATAAGTACATGCATGTACCAAAAGGCGTACGGTGAGGGAAAATATACCATTAGTAGAGAAGGTCCTTCCGTGATGCCGGTAACAAGCTGTTACCGTGTAATATACTGCGCTGACTGAAGCGGCAGAGCGGCTTCGCCGCCAACCGTGCATGTTCCGACTACAACAAAAACACTCACGAAAACAACCTGATACAGGACCCAAACCCGATGCCATGCTTATCCTGGCACAACAGTCCGTCGGTCGGGCAGTTGCGGGCGGAATTGCGGTCGTGCTGATATTTGGCTGGATCTGGACGATGCTATCCATGGAAACAGGGCGGGTCCTGCCCTGGTTCTCCATCCTGATCGGGTTGACCGTCGGCCTGGCGGTACAAATATCTGGTCGTGGACTCGACTGGCGATTTCCCGTGATTGCTGCGGTCCTCGCATGGGCCGGCGCCTACGTGGGCAACCTGATGATTGGCATCGTCGAGACCGGGCGTTACATCGAGGCCCGTCCGGTCAGTGTGCTTGCCGGACTGTCGAGGGACACGATGGAGAACTTTTTCGCGCTTACAGTCAGTCCAATTGATCATATTTACGCGTTTTGTGCAGCAGGCGTTGCCTCGTTCCTGGCCAAGCGGCGGCTGAACAGGCGTGAGGTTCTGGCAATCAGGACATTGAACAGGGAAAACAGGTGACGGCAGGCAAGCTCAAAATTTACGGCGACTCCCGGTCCGGCAACTGTTACAAGATTCAGTTGCTATGTTCGGAGATGGGCATCGAATACGATTGGAAAGAAGTCGATATATTGGCGGGAGATACGCGCACGCCACAATTTCTGGCGATCAATGCAAACGGCAGGATACCACTGCTTGCGTTACCGGACGGCCGCTACCTGCCAGAGTCCAATGCGATACTGTTTTACCTGGCGGAGGGAAGCGAATTCTTCGCAGGCGACGCATACTCACGCGCAGAAATCCTGCAGTGGATGTTCTTTGAGCAATACAGCCTCGAACCGAATATCGCGACATCAAGATTCATCATCAAATACCTCGGAAATCCGCCGGGTTCTCTGGCAAGCCTGGCGGAAAAGAAGGCCGGTGGTCATCAGGCGCTTAAGGTCCTGGAACAGCAATTCCTGCGTCATCTGTTCGTCACCGGAGATTGCTACAATATCGCTGATATCGCACTGTTCGCGTATACGCACATTGCTGATGAAGGCGGTTTCGATCTTGAAGACTATCCTGCGACTCGAGAATGGATCGAACGCATTGCAGGGCGTTCGAATTATGTGCCGATGACGAAAACATGAGTACGAAAATTGAATTTTTCTACGACTACGTCAGTGTGTATTCCTACCTGGCAGACAGCCAGTTGAGTCAGTTGACCAGTGCAGAAATTGTGTACCGGCCGATGTTTCTCGGCGCCGTCATGGAGGCTACCGGCAACCGGCCACCCGGGACCGTCAAAGCGAAGGGGAAATACCTGCGGACGGATATCGAGCGTTGGGTAAAGCGTTATTCACTGGCATTCAATATGAACCCGCTATTTCCGCAAAATACTCTGAAGGCACTGCGGCTGGCGTTGGTAGCACAGAAACACGGCACGTTCGAGCCCGTTCACCGGGCCTTGTTCGATGCGATCTGGGTGCAGGAAAAGGACCTCAACGATGAAAATGTACTTGCAGAGATTGCAGAAAAGGCCGGTCTGGCGTTCGAAGATATCGAAGATGCGGCAATCAAGGATGAGTTGAAGGCATGCACCGGGGAAGCCGTCGATCGAGGTGCGTTCGGTGCGCCGACATTTTTCGTCGGCGATCAAATGTTTTTCGGCAATGATCGCTTTGAATTTATTAATGATGCTCTCAAAAATCGTGACAGGGGTTCGTAGGAACTCGCCTCGGCTTACGCGGTCACATACCCCGGCGCTGCGGCATGTTTGGCCGGAATCATCGCGAGTTGTTTGTGCACCAGGTATTCCACGTTCTCAATGGCGTCGCTCACCCCAAGAAAATACGGGGGACTCCGTCGCAACAATCGCCAGTCACTTGTTTTGAGGACTCGCAGCAGATGCATGAGATTCATCTTGATGGCTTCGACGTAGGGATTGGCGCCATCATAGAGAACCTCGACATAGCGATACGCCCGATTGAATTTCAACTCCAGCCGTTCTTTCGAAACCTGCTGATAAAAGCCGGGTGTCTTTCTCAGTAGATCGATACCAGACTCATAACGAACCACGTATTCACCGGGGCCTGCGCTTTCAACGGCGATACCACCCAGGACGAATTCCTTGTAGAGGCGGTCACGGCACTTTTCGAGGTAGCAACGATCCGCCATTTGTGCAATCAGATCCGCGGTGCCGAGCAGGTGCCCGCATATTGCGTCACGCGGATCGTCGAGTTCTATCTCGTCGAGATCGAGTTCAAATCCTGTGAAGTGAACGATCATGCTGCTGACGCCGACGTCCCGCGACATGCCAAGCTCGGGCAAATAGCGGCGCAGAAAATCTGCACTTCTTGATACGTGATACAAGGTGAACTCGGCGCCATTCTGGAATTCGTTGTCGCGTTCCTTATGCCGTATATAGCCGGAATCATGAAACAGCGATGTGACGATCGCCATCTGCACCCGCTGCGCGCCAAGGCGCTCGGCGGGATCAACGCTGCGTTCATAACCGACCACCAGCCGGGCCAGGGCCAGCGTCATGTCGAGGGTATGCTGCATGTCGTGATAGGTCGTGTCGCAGCCAAAGTAGCCGGGATACTGGCCAGTGAAGAGCCGCTCGAAGTCGTGAAAAGCAAGCCACAGCGTGTCGAATGAGGCGCCGGGGAAGGTAGCGGCGAACAGTTCATGGACAGCGTCGCGTACCGCGGCAGGTTTACTCACCTGCACGACATTGGTCACATCAAAGTCATTGCGCCGATCCTGGGACACCATTCTTTTCTTTTTTTTGCCAGGGGTCAGGGTAGCCGTGTTGCGATAGCCGGGTTTCTTGTAAGTTTTCATGCGTTGACCCGTTGCGCTTAGCTTAACGGAAAGCCACCCCTGATTCGGCCAATAGTTGGCTCAATGGCGAGAAATGATACACGCTGCACGGCAAATTTAGAGACATTGTTCCGGGAATATGTCAAATCGCCGGACGCTACAGGGAGAATTCGGCGATCACTGGCGCATGGTCGGACGGGCGCTCCCAGGTCCGCGGTTCACGATCGATATAGCTGGCCTGACAGGCAGCGCTCATGGTATCGCTGGTCAGGATCAGGTCGATACGCAGGCCGGCGTTCCGTTGAAATCCGGCGCGACGATAGTCCCACCAGCTGAAAGCTTTCTCAGGCTGCTCGAAATTACGGTACACATCCGTCAAGCCCAGCTTCAGCAGTTTGCCCAGCGCTTCGCGCTCAAGCGGACTACATAGAATGTCATCACCCCACTTCGCGGCGTCGTACACGTCACGATCATCGGGCGCGATATTGAAGTCGCCTAGCACGACGAGCTTGTCGTGGGTTTTCAGTTCGTCTTCAAGGAAATCTTTCAAGGCAGCCAGCCAGCCCAGCTTGTACTCGTATTTTTCCGAACCTACGCTTTGACCGTTGGGTACGTACAGGTTAATGATGCGCACGCCGTCGATCGTCGAAGCCAGTATGCGGCGCTGTGGATCTTCGAATCCCGGAAAATCGCTAACATGGTCTGCTGACGGTTTGCGGCTGATAACGGCCACGCCGTTATAGGTTTTCTGCCCGCTCGCGACCGCCTGGTAGCCTGTTTCCGCAAACGACTGCTCCGGGAATGCCTCGGTAAGCTGCTTGATTTCCTGCAGTACGAGTACGTCCGGCTTTGTACTGGCCAGCCATTCGAGAACGTGCGGCAGGCGGACATTCAGGGAATTTACGTTCCAGGTCGCAATTTTCATGCTGCTTTACCGATGCCGCTGTGACGCAACAACGCATCCAGCGTTGGCTTGCGGCCGCGGAATGCAACGTAGGCTTCCATGATGTCCCGGCTGCCTCCGACCTCCAGGATCTCCTTGCGAAATCGTGCAGCGGTGACCTTGTCAAATATTCCTGATTCCTCAAATGCGGAAAACGCATCGGCTGCCAGGACCTCGGCCCACTTGTAGCTGTAATAGCCGGCCGCGTAACCGCCGGCAAATATATGTGCAAAACTGTGCGGCAGACGATTGTACTCAGGGTAATTGATCAGCGCGACTTCCTTGCGAACTTCCTCGAGAACACTGAGTGTCTGTCCGCCTTCAGCGGGATCGTAATTGGCATGCAGGCGAAAATCGAACAGTGCGAATTCGATTTGACGCAACATGGCAAGTGCCTCGCCGAAATACCGGCTCCGGTGCAAGCGGTCAAAGATTTCCCCCGGTAATGATTCGCCTGAGCGGTAATGAGCCGAACACTCAACGAGTACCTCGTGATGCCAGGCAAAATTTTCCATGAACTGGCTCGGCAACTCGACCGCATCCCAGGGCACGCCATTGATTCCGGCGATGCTCGGAAAATCTACCTGGGTCAGCAGGTGATGCAGCATATGGCCGAATTCATGAAAGAATGTGAGTACGTCGTTGTGCGTCAACAGTGAAACGCCCTGCGCGTCGGGCGGCGAAAAGTTGCAAACGAGATATCCAACCGGCGGCGTTGCGTCACCGCCCAGGTTTTTGCGGATAACGCATTCGTCCATCCAGGCACCACCGCGCTTGCCGTTCCTGGTGTACAGGTCTGTGTAAAAGCTGCCGAGCAGCTTGCCGTCGTTGTCTCTTATTTCAAAGAAGCACACGGTGTCGTGCCAGCTACAAACGCCGGACCGCTCCGTGACGCCTATGTCGTACAGTTTTTCGATCAGGTCGAACAGTCCGCTCTGTACCTTGGTCGCGGGAAAATACTGCCGAAGCTCATCGTCGGAAATAGAGAATTTCTTCTGCTTCAGCTTCTCGAGATAATAGCTAACGTCCCAGGCTTCCAGCGGCGCCTCCGCGATCTCCTGGATTGCATCAAGTTCCTTTTGTGCCCCAGCCCGGGTCCTGCCGGCGAGTTCTGTCAAAAAGTCCAGTACCTCGCCAACCCCGGCTGCCATCTTGGTAGCCAGTGAATACTCCGCATAGTTTTTGAAGCCAACCAAAAGAGCAGCCTCGTGCCGCAGGGCGAGGATTTTCTCGATGAGTTCGCTGTTGTCCCATTGTTCGTTGCCGCCTTCATCCGATGCACGTGTCGACCACGCCCTGTAGAACGAAGCACGGAGCGTCCGATCGTCGCCGTGGGTGATGACGGCGTGATAAGTTGGATAGTCGAGTTTCAACCACCATCCGTCCTGGTCCAGTTCGGCCGCCTGTTGCCGGGCCCGATCGACAACTTGCTGCGGCAGGCCAGCCACCTGTGCCTGGCCGGTCGCGTGAAAATGCCAGGCGTCCGTCGCGTCCTGGACGTTTTGATCGAATTTGGCCTGCGTCGTCGCGAGTTCTTGCATCAACTGCTTGTATCTCGCTTTCTCTTGGTCCGGCAGCGCCACACCGGCAAGCCTGAAGTCCCTCAATTCCTGCTCCACGAGCATGCGCATCGCGGGCGTCGCGTCCTCTGGCATGGTGCCGGCGATCTGCTGGTAAGCCTGCTGGAGTTGCTTGTTGTGTGATAATTCGGTCGCATGCTCGGTCATTAATGGCAGCGACGCGTTGTAGGCCTCGCGCCATTTCGGATCCTCCAGCACGCTTTGCAAGTGGCTGACGGGCGACCAGACACGGCTGAGTTCATGGCTCATTTCTTCGAGCGGCGCGATCAGCGACGAGAAAGTTTTTGCTGTGGGACTGTCAAGCAAACACTCGAGCTTTCGACGGTGTGCTGCGATAAGCTCTCGCAGCGCCGGTTCTGCGTGTTCAGGCCTTAAGTCGTCGAAGCGCGGTAACGAGGATGTGTCCAGTAACGGGTTCGACATAAAGAGTTGGCTTTGTAAACAGGCGGCAGGATGTTAGCACACGCCCACTGCAGGAAAACGGCAATAAACTGCAAAAGGATTGAGAAGTGACAGCAAGTTTTGACCTGATTGTTATCGGCGGCGGCAGCGGTGGCCTGGCCCATGCACAGCGCGCCGCAGAATACGGCGCGAAAGCAGCAGTGATTGAATCGGGCCCGCTCGGTGGCACCTGTGTGAACGTTGGCTGCGTGCCGAAAAAAATCATGTGGTACACGGCGCATTATGGGCACATGCTCAAGCATGCAGGGGATTTTGGTTTTGATGTGTCCGTGAGAGGACACGAATGGTCAGACGTCAGGAAAAAGCGCGACGCATACATCTCGCGATTGAACGACGTCTACGAGAAAAACCTCGACAGGCACGACGTTATTTACCTCAAGGGCCAGGCTAAATTTCTGGACTCTACAACGGTCGATGTCGATGGGCAGCAATACACAGCAGAGAAAATCGTCATCGCGACAGGCGGATTTCCAATCATTCCACGCATCCACGGTGCGCAGCATGGCATAACTTCTGATGGATTTTTTCAATTGCCGGAAAGACCGCAAAAGGTGGCGCTGATCGGCAGCGGATATGTCGCAGTCGAACTCGCAGGCATATTCAACGGGCTGGGATCGGAAACCTCGGTACTGGTCCGCAAGGATGGCGTCCTACGAAACTTCGATTCAATGTTGCGTACCGAACTCGAGGCGGCAATGAAATCAAGTGGCATGACCCTGGAAACAGGGGTCGTTCCGCACGAGCTTAAGAAGTCAGCTGCCGGCATTCGCCTTTTCGCTGAAGACGGTCGCGAATTTGGTGATTATGACGCGGTAGTCTGGGCGGTCGGCCGGGCCCCGAACACGGAAACACTCGAGCTGGAAGCTGCAGGCGTAGAAGCCGATGGCTACGGATTCGTCGCCACCGATGAATGGCAAAATACCAATGTTGAGCATATTTTCGCGCTTGGGGATGTGACGGGCAGAGCGGCACTGACACCCGTCGCCATTGCGGCGGGGAGACGGCTTGCGGACCGTCTTTATGGCGGCATGAGCGATCGCCGCCTCGAGTACGAGTGCATTCCGACCGTGATTTTCACGCATCCACCGATCGGTACCGTAGGACTTACCGAGGGCCAGGCGCGCGAGCAGTATGGCGATGACGTCAAAGTCTACGAGACGCGCTTCAATCCGATGGCCTACGCCTTTAGTGAGAACAAGATCCCGACCGCGATGAAGCTGGTGACTACAGGCAGAGAAGAAAGAATCGTTGGCTGCCACATTATCGGCGATGGCGCGGATGAGATGCTGCAGGGTTTTGCGGTTGCTGTTCGCATGGGTGCAACCAAGCAACACTTCGACGACACCGTCGCCATTCACCCGACGAGTGCGGAAGAGCTCGTCACTATGCGCTAGGGGACAGTTTACTTATCTCCTTTGGCTGCCAGGCACGGTGCGCGATTCGCGCAGGGGAGATAAGTAACTGTCCAAAAATTATGCGGTAATGGATAGCTGCTTCAGCACTTGAGCGGTGTCGGGCCGCACGCCGCGCCAGAGATAGAAAGATTCTGCGGCCTGTTCAACCAGCATGCCCCAGCCCATCACCGAACGGGCAGCGCCGTGTTCTGCGGCCCAGCTGGCAAACGGCGTCGCCTTCATTGAATAGGACAGGTCGTAACACACGGTGTCTTCACCAATGGCGTCTTCGGGATACGGTGGCATCTCACCCTTTAGCCCGGCAGAGGTCGCATTGACTACCAGATCATAGACCGGCGGTTTACGTACATCCTCAAAACGGCACGCGGTCACGGGACCTTGCGTGGAAAAATGTTCCGCCAATGATTTTGCCCTGGAAATGGTTCGATTGGCAATCATCAGTGATTTAGGCTTCACATCCAGGAGCGGCGAGATAATGCCGCGCGTCGCACCCCCCGCACCAAGGATAAGGATGTTTGCATCTTCGAGCTCCAACCCGAGATTCGATTGCAAATCACGCAGGAAGCCGACACCGTCCGTGTTGTCGCCGAAAATTTCGCCATCCCGAAACACCAGTGTATTGACGGCTCCGGCATTGCTGGCGCGCTCACTCATGTCGTCAACGAGCCGCGTTACCTCACTCTTGTGGGGCAGCGTGATATTCAGGCCCTTGCCCCCGGTTTTCGCAAATTGCCTGATCGCCGCTGCCAGCTTGTCGGGCGCAACCTCCAACAGCTCGTACTGAAGATTCTCTCCGGTTTGCACGGCAAACAGCCGGTGAATGACCGGCGAACGGCTGTGGGATACCGGATATCCCATGACGGCGTAGCGGTCAATAACAGTAGTAGCGTCGGGGTTATTGCCCATGGGTGCTACTCAGCGAGCCAGCGAGCTGCCTGCAATGAGTAGTAGCTCAGTATGGCGCAGGCGCCAGCACGCCTGATCGAAAGCAATGCCTCGAGTGCAGCCGAGCGCTCGTCCAGCCAGCCTGCAAGTCCTGCCGCTTTGATCATCGCGTACTCGCCACTGACCTGGTACGCCAGGGTCGGTACCTGGAATTCGTCCCGTACTCGCCGTATGACATCGAGGTAGGGCATGGCGGGCTTTACCATGACCATATCGGCGCCTTCGGCAAGGTCGAGGCCAACCTCGTGCAATGCCTCATCGCTGTTCGCCGGATCCATCTGGTAGTTGCGCTTATCGGCACCCGCGAGGCTGGTGACCGAGCCGACCGCGTCGCGAAATGGCCCGTAGTAACAAGAGGCATATTTGGCGGCATAGGCCAGGATGACTGTATTGCGATGCCCCTGTGACTCCAGTTCATTGCGAATCGCGCCAATCCGCCCGTCCATCATGTCGGACGGCGCGACCACATCCACACCGGCATCGGCATGGGACACGGCCTGGCGAACCAGCATGTCGAGAGTCTCGTCATTAAGCACATAGCCTGAGTCATCGATAATGCCGTCCTGGCCGTGCGTGGTGTACGGGTCCAGCGCGACGTCGGTGATCACCGCAAGCCCCGGCAGTTCGCTCTTGAGTGCGCGCACGGTCCGCTGCACGAGTCCGTCCGGGTTTGCACATTC
>JADFGH010000298.1 GCA_022567775.1 Pseudomonadota bacterium
TGGTCGGGGCTTCGATATGCGAATGGATAAACTGACAAGCAAATTTCAAATGGCGCTGGCTGATGCGCAGTCTCTCGCCGTGGGTCTCGATCACCAGTTCATCGAGCCCGTGCACGTCATGGTGGCGCTGCTCGACCAGCAGGGCAGCACAGTGCGTGGACTGCTGACCAAGTCGGGTGCGAACGTCAATTTGCTGCGATCGCAACTTGGTGAAGCTCTCGATCGCCTGCCGCAGGTCGAGGGTACCGGTGGCGAGGTCCACATGGGCAACGGCCTGTCGAAGCTGCTCAATCTCACCGACAAGCTGTCCCAGGAGCGTGACGATCAGTACATATCGAGCGAGCTTTTCATGCTCGCTGCGCTGGATAAGAAATCACCGCTGGCCCCGATGCTGGAACAGGCCGGCGCCGTAAAGGGCGCTGTCGCGCTGTCGATCGACGAGCTGCGTGGTGGTCAGCAAGTCAATGATCCGAACGCGGAGGACACCCGGCAGGCACTCGAGAAATACACGATCGATCTGACTGAACTTGCGGAGCAGGGCAAGCTCGATCCGATCATCGGCCGCGACGACGAAATCCGCCGCACGATCCAGATTCTGCAACGGCGAACCAAAAACAATCCGGTGCTGATCGGTGAGCCGGGCGTCGGCAAGACCGCAATCATCGAAGGACTCGCGCAACGCATCGTTAACCACGAAATACCGGAAGGCCTGCGCAACAAGCGCATCCTCTCGCTCGATATGGGCGCCCTTATAGCCGGCGCCAAATTTCGTGGCGAATTCGAAGAACGGCTCAAAGCGGTATTGAACGACCTTGCGAAGCAGGAAGGTCAGATCATCCTGTTTATTGACGAATTGCATACCGTGGTTGGCGCCGGCAAGGCCGAGGGCTCAATGGATGCCGGCAACATGCTGAAGCCGGCGCTGGCGCGAGGTGAGTTGCATTGTGTCGGTGCAACCACGCTGGACGAGTACCGCAAGTACCTTGAAAAAGACGCGGCACTCGAGCGTCGCTTCCAGAAGGTCCTGATAGAAGAGCCAAACGTCGAGGACACGATTGCGATCCTGCGCGGCTTGAAAGAGCGCTACGAAGTTCATCACGGTGTGGAGATCACCGATCCGGCGATCGTTGCAGCAGCGACCTTGTCTCATCGATATATCAGCGACCGGCAACTGCCGGATAAAGCGATCGACCTTATTGATGAGGCGGCGGCACGTATTCGCATCGAGATAGATTCCAAGCCGGAAGCGATGGACAAGCTCGAACGCCGCATTATCCAGCTGAAGATCGAGCGCGAGGCGCTGAAGAAGGAATCCGACGATGCATCGCGTAAACGTCTCGATGATATCGAGACCCAACTGGGTGAGTTAGAGAAGGAATTCTCCGACCTGGAGGAGATCTGGAAGTCGGAAAAAGCGGCGATGCAGGGCACGACACACCTAAAAGAAGAACTGGAACGCGCCCGGCTCGAACTCGAGACGGCGAACCGCGCCCACGATCTCACCCGCATGTCGGAATTGCAGTACGGCAAAATTCCGGAGCTCGAGAAACAGCTGGAGGATGCATTCCAGGCCGAGAGCCGCGAAACTACCCTCGTACGCAATAACGTGACCGAAGAAGAGATTGCCGAAATCGTGTCGAGCTGGACCGGCATCCCGGTGTCAAAGATGCTCGAGGGAGAAAAAGACAAGCTGCTGCAGATGGAATCTGTGATCCAGGAGCGCGTCGTTGGTCAGGAGGAGGCTGTTACCGTTGTAGCGAACGCCATTCGCCGCTCGCGGGCCGGGCTCTCGGACCCGCATCGCCCGATCGGCTCCTTTCTGTTCCTGGGCCCGACCGGCGTTGGCAAGACGGAGCTGACCAAAGCACTGGCCAATTTCCTGTTTGATACCGATGACGCGATGGTGCGGATCGACATGTCGGAATTCATGGAAAAACACTCGGTGGCCCGCCTGATCGGTGCGCCGCCCGGATATGTAGGCTACGAAGAAGGCGGCTACCTGACGGAGGCGGTGCGGCGACATCCCTATTCAGTCATCCTGATGGACGAAATCGAAAAGGCACATCCGGATGTATTCAATGTCTTGCTGCAGGTGCTGGATGACGGCCGGCTTACCGACGGCCAGGGACGCACCGTCGATTTTCGCAATACCGTGATTATCATGACGTCTAACCTCGGTTCGCAGCGCATCCAGGAACTGGCGGGCGAGCACAATTACGATGCGATGAAAGCCTCGGTCATGGAAATCGTTGCGCAGCATTTCCGGCCGGAGTTTATTAACCGGATCGATGATGTGGTCGTATTCCATCCGCTGAGTCAGGAGCATATTCGCGCGATTGTCGATATTCAGCTCGGGTATCTGCATGAGCGGCTCGCCGAACGTGAAATGACGATCATCCTGTCTGACGCGGCAAGACAGAAGCTCGCCGATGCCGGATTTGATCCGGTGTATGGCGCGAGGCCGCTCAGACGGGCGATCCAGCAGCAGGTCGAAAACCCGCTGGCGCAGGAAATCCTGCAAGGCAGGTTCCAGCCGGGCGACACGATCGAGGTCGGTGTTACCGAGGATCACCTCGAATTCCAGTCGGCCGCCTGAATCTGTAACCTTCGAATCTGCAATACGGGGAGACTCTGCGTGCCAATCTACGAATATGCCTGCAAGAAATGCGACCATACGCTGGATGCGTTGCAGAAAATGAGCGACGATCCATTGGTCGACTGCCCGGCATGTGGCGAGCCGGCACTCAAACGGCTGCTGTCTGCGCCGCGTTTCCGGCTTAAGGGCAAGGGCTGGTACGAGACCGATTTCAAAAAGGACAATCAGCGTAATGTGCTGAAGCCCGATACCGAGCCGGCCAAAAGCGACAAAGCGGAGAGCAAGCCCGGGAAGACGGAAACGAAAAAGACCGAAAAGAAAACAGAGTCAAAACCAGAATCTAAAGCTGACAGCAAGTGAAAGTTATTTTGAGCAAACTCAAGTGAAGCGATTACGGCGCTACATCGTTGCCGGCATCCTGGTCTGGGTGCCGATCGGCGTAACGATTTTCCTGGTCCGAATTCTGATCGGCCTGATGGACCGCACGCTCGTCCTCATTCCACAAAAATTTCAGCCCGAGGAATTATTAGGCTTTGCCATACCGGGACTGGGGATCGTTCTTACGATCGTCATCCTGCTCGTTACGGGCGTGCTCGCGGCCAACATCGTCGGGCGCAGCATGGTTGGACTATGGGAATCGATGCTCGAACGAATTCCTGTGGTTCGTTCTGTTTATTCGGCAGCCAAGAACTTTACGGAGATTGTTTTTTCGGATTCGAGTCAGTCATTCAAGAAAGTACTGCTGATCGAATATCCGCGTACAGGTCTTTACAGCCTGGCCTTTCAGACATCCAGCTCACTCGGAGAAGTACAGGGGCGAACCGG
>JADFGH010000299.1 GCA_022567775.1 Pseudomonadota bacterium
CCGGGATCGTCAGTATCCCAGCCCGGAATTTTGCAATACCAGGTAATGTCGTAAATCGAGATTTCAGCAAGGGTGGTTTCCCCGTCCGTGCCCAAGCACTATTATATCGTCCAAATTCGGGTCGTGCCCGAAACTCTTTGCGAGCCGAAATGAGCAACCAGCCCCTGACCTATAAAGATGCCGGAGTCGACATTGACGCCGGTAGCGACCTCGTCGACCGAATCAAGCCACACGTAAGGCGCACCCGTCGGCCCGAGGTCCTCGCGGGACTCGGTGGATTTGGCGGATTATTCGCGCTGCAGCCGGATCGGTATCGAGAACCCGTGCTGGTATCCGGGACCGATGGTGTTGGCACGAAACTCATTTTGGCCCGGACAATGGGCCGGCACGACACGATCGGCATCGACCTCGTCGCAATGTGTGTCAATGACGTACTGGTGCAAGGCGCCGAACCTTTGTTCTTTCTTGATTACTTCGCCTGCGGCCACCTCGACGTCGATGTCGCAGCAGACGTCATCGGCGGAATTGCAGAAGGTTGCGCACAGGCGGGTGCCGCGTTGATTGGCGGAGAGACGGCCGAAATGCCGGACATGTACGCGAACGGCGAATACGACCTCGCAGGGTTTTGCGTCGGCGCGGTCGAACGCTCCGAGGTGATCGACGGCAGCGGCATCACCGCGGGCGACGCACTGATCGGACTCGCCTCCAGCGGCCCACACTCGAATGGCTATTCACTGATCCGAAAAGTGCTGGCGATTGCGCCAGATGACAAAATCGCGGGCCGTAGCGCGGGCGAAGCTCTACTTGAGCCGACCCGCATTTACGTCAAATCGATTCTTAAGCTGATTCGATCGGTCAACGTCAAAGGCCTCGCGCACATCACGGGCGGTGGCATCAGCGAAAATTTACCGCGCATTTTTTGCGGCGACTTGCACGCGGAAGTCGATACCTCGAGCTGGCAGCAAGGCCCGGTGTTCGATTGGCTCGCCGATTGCGGCAATATCGAAACTGCAGAAATGCGACGTACGTTCAATTGCGGCATTGGCATGGTTGTCGTCGTTGCAGACGCCGACGCAGCGAGTGCCATCGACGTATTGAATTCGCTGGGAGAAAGCGCGTGGCACCTCGGTCGGGTCGCGACAGGGGCGGCCGAGGTTCAGTTTCTTTGAGCGGCAGTCGCTGTCGGGCGGCGATACTGATTTCTGGCTCGGGCAGCAATCTGCAGGCGTTCATCGACAGGGCCGCAAGTCGTGATATTGCCCTGGACATCGCGATCGTCTTCAGTAACGGCGCTGACGCGTACGGCCTTACACGCGCCGCCAACGCGGGCATCAATACTTGTTGTATCGAACACGCGGACTACGCCGATCGGGAGTCCTTTGATCAGGCACTCGCGCATGAACTTGATCAGCATCGGCCCGACTTGCTGCTTCTCGCTGGTTTCATGCGCGTCCTGAGCCCGTGGTTCGTCGATCACTACGAGGACAGGATCCTGAACATTCATCCGGCGTTGTTGCCGGCCTACCCGGGCCTCAATACGCATCAGCGGGTACTCGATGCGGGTGAAAAGTGGCACGGCAGCACGGTGCACCTCGTTACTGACGAACTCGATGGCGGACCCCGAATACTGCAGGGGCGCCTGCCCGTGGGCAGTAGCAAATCCGCCGAAGACCTCGCCAAACGCGTGCAATCAATCGAGCACCAGATTTATCCGGAGGCCGCAAACTGGTTTTCTATTACCGCAATATCTGATTGGCCGACGATGTTGAACAATAGCTGGCAAACTCTACATCTACCGATGCTGCCGGATGGCTTGATATTCGCGAAGTCCTGGTGCCGAAACAGCGGATGTTTCACGGGTATGACATCCACATCCGAGGAGCAGCAGAGGGGGCAGTTAATCAAGATCCGTTGTTGCTCTTGGGCGTGACACACAACGCCCATAGGTAGTGGGCCATTGCATGGAAACCAGTGTGCACCACCTCGTCATTCATCGAAAACATGAACACGTTTTGGAAGTATTTCAACCCAAGTTTCTTCAGTCCGTCGTGGTCCTTGCAGTTCACATGACCCTCTTTGCTATCCTGGGAACCATACACCTGTGACTGAATAGAAGGGGTACCGATGATTAGGACGCCATTTTCGTCCAATGATTGGGCGATATTAAACATGAATTTCCCCTCACTCTCTGTGGGGATGTGCTCAATCACATCCAGTGAGTAAGCGGCATTAAATCGACCTTCGATAGGCCCGGACAGTATGTCGTGTTCTTGGCAAACAAATTTCCACCGTTCTTCCATGCGGTTGTTGGCGTCCTCCACTAGGACCGGATCGAAGTCGATGGCGACGCCGGAACGGTGCGCATTCTTTAACTCCGGGACTCTGACACTTTTGGTGATCATCGGCGGGGGCGTGCGATTAGCCAGCCAAATCTAGAATCCAGCGAAGCAAACGGCGGCGAGCGAAACCTGCTCGTCGCTGTCGCGTTGGGCGCAATTCTGGCGCCGCTGAACTCGACTATGATTGCCGTCGCACTGCCGGGAATCGTCGATGATTTCGGTGCCAGCTTCGCATCGGCCACCTGGCTGGTGACGGCCTACCTGGTCGTGATGGCGTCGGTTCAGCCGCTCGCCGGAAAAATCGGTGACGGCATTGGCAGACGAAAGCTGATCCTGGGCGGCCTCGTGTTGTTTCTCGCAGTTTCGACCGGAGCCGCCCTGGCACCCAGCATCTGGTTATTGCTGGCTTTCAGGGTCGGGCAGGCGCTTGCCATATCGGTCGTGCTGTCAAACAGCTATGCGGTCTTGAGGCAGGTCGTCCCGGCGAGCCGACGCGGGAGGACGTTTGGCATTGTCGAGGCAGCGACAGGTCTCTCGGCGGCCACCGGTCCCCTGGTTGGAGGGCTGTTGATTACCGTGGCCGATTGGAGAGCAATCTTTTTCGTCAACATACCTGTTGTGCTGCTGGCTATTGTGCTCGGATGGCGATCACTCCCCCGCGATTCCAGGCGGGGAGAATGGCGAGAATTTGACTACAAGGGCGCCGTTCTGCTGCCGGCTTCGCTTGTTTCAATTGCAGTCTTCTTCCTGCTGCTGGCACGCGGCGGCGGGCCAGGGCAATACGTACCGGTTGGAATCGGTGCAATCGCTCTATCAGCGCTGCTGCTCAAACTTGAACTGGCTCACCCCGACCCTGTAATTCAACCACGGCTCTTCAAAGTCCGCGGCTTTACTGCCCCGAGCCTGGGCGTAGGCACGAGCAACCTTGCCATGTATTCGCTGCTGCTGGTTATCCCACTTTTGCTGACCGCGCGCCGCAATTACAACCCGCTTGAGATTGGCCTGATACTCACGTCGCTAACAGTCGGCATGGCGCTGCTGAGTCCGATTGGTGGCC
>JADFGH010000300.1 GCA_022567775.1 Pseudomonadota bacterium
GGAGCGCACGCGCGCCTTCGGAAATGTCCGAATTCGCGGATCCGATGACAAACCTTGGCTCGTCTGCCCAACAGGTCGATGCTGAAAAACGGCGGCTATGAGTACGGGTCGCATGGTCACATCACGCATTTCTAGGATTACTCTAATTTTAGACTATTTTGCGGCCGCTATGAGAGTTAAGCGGTTGTTGACTCGACTATTTCTGGCAGCGCCGGTCCAGGCAAGTTACGGTTATCGCAGCTAGCTCAGGACACCGCGCTCTCGCAGTGCCTGGCTGACCGCAGCGATGCCCACAGCCAGTATCGCCTGCATGCCGTAGTCGGCGGCTGCCGAGACGTTCAGCGGATTGTCATCGAAAAAGAGGATTTCATCCCGCCGGCATGCGTACCTGTCGGTGACCATCGCGAACGCCTCCCTGTCCGGTTTTACCAGGCCTGTTTCGAATGACAGGAATGCCTGATCAAATAGATCGCCGATCCGACCCGCGATGTCGTCACGGCCCCAGTGCAGCGCGTTGATATTCGACAGCAAGGCTAGCTTGATAGTGTCCGGTATTGCGTTCAGCACACCGATTGTTTCGTCAAAGAGTCGATCGGGCCAGGAGTCGAATCGCTGCAGAAATTCCTGCCAGCCATACGGCAATTCTGCCTCGGTGACTATACGTCTTGCAAAAGACTCAGCGTCAATTGCGCCACGCTCGAATTCGCGAACGGCGGGAGAGCGAAGCCACCGCTCCATGAATTCAACTTCGCTGATCTGCAGCCCGAAAGTTTCGATCGGGTCGTTCAAATTCAGCAATACACCGCCGAGATCGAACAGTATTACTTTGAACTGCTCATCGTGCGCCATCAGTCTCGAATCTTCGTGTTCCATAACGTTGCGGCCAGCAGCATGGACAGCACAGACGCAGCAATCCAGAACTTGATTGGGATATCGAAATCATAGGTGCGTACGCCGTCGATCACTGTCATCCCCTCACCGAGCAATCTGGCGGTCAGGAAATCCTGAGTCGCGGCGCCGATATAGCTGAATACGCCAACAAAGCCCATTGCGGCACCGGTGGCGCCTCGCGGTGCGATGTCCACGCCGAACAGACCGCCGATAGAAGCAACCAGTCCGCTAAGCGCTGCGCCGTACAATGCAAAAGCAAGCATAAGCACGAAGTAATTTTGCGGCCCATAAAAGATGACGACTAACGCAACCACCTCGACCATCGCAAAGAAAAGATTCGCAGGGGGACGACGCGCGTCGAAGACCTTGTCCGATAAATAGCCGTAAGCAATGGATCCGAATATGCCGGCGGCGGTATTAACACTGAGAAACAAACCGGCGTCGATCAGCGAATAACCTCGAACTTCCTGCAGATAGAGAATACCCCAGCTATTAATCGCATAACGTGTGACGTACATCAGGCTGCTTGACAGTGCGACAATCCACATCGCCCGGATGCCGAAAACGACCTTTTGTGTCTGCCAGGTTGTCTTTTCCCTTACTTGTTCCGATTCTTCGCCGGCCCATTCATGCACGTCCGGCAATCCTATGGTCGGGGGAGCGTTTTGCAGGAATGAATACACCCACAAGGCGGCGAAGATGCAAAACAGGCCGGGTGCGATGAAGCCATATCGCCAGCCATATGCGGCAACAATCGCGGCGACCACGTAAAAAGTCAGGCCCTCGCCGATCGAGTGCGAAGCATTCCACAAGCCGTACCGGCGTCCACGTTCCTGGAGACTGAACCAGTTCGTGATCGAGATGACCGCTGAGGGCGCCGCCATGCCCTGGAACCAGCCATTGAGCGCCCACAATCCGACCGCGACCCACAACAACGTTGACCAGCCCATGAACAGGTTAATAACCGCAGCGATGAATATGCTGGCGGAAAAAAACAATCTTGGCTGGAAATGATCAGACAGGAACCCGTTGATGAACTTTCCTGCGGCGTAGCAAATGTAAAACCCGGTACCAATCAGGCCGAGTTCCTCGACCGTGAAAATACCGTTGTCGATGATCGGTTTCTTGACGATAGAGAGGCCCAGCCGGCAGGTGTAGATAAAGCCGTAACCGAGCGTGATCGCCAGCATCACCCGAATACGATGCTTGCGAAACTGTGCGTTGATGTCGGTAGGCGGGGTGCTGGACTCTGCCAAAGCCATTGTTGGTCCTTGTTTTGGGGTGGCTTCAGCTTGCCAGATCACAGTCCGTCAAGCCAATTTGACAATAATCCGACACTGGCCCGGATTCGTTGTCAACGGCAAGGGATGCAGCGCGTTGTACTGGCAGATACAGGAAATTGGTTCGAATTCACGGAGTAGAGACATGAATACATGGAACGTAATGGACGCAGTAAAAGCTGGCGTGTTTATCGCAGTAATCGCATTGTTTGCCAGCACTGTTATGGCTGGCGAAACCGATGGCATTGCCGACAGGCTTGATGACCGCGGCGACCGCATTGAAGACCGCCTGGACGATCGCGGCGATCGTATCGACGACCGTCTGGATAACAAGGGTGACCGCATCGATGCGCGCCTGGATCGCGCATCTGATCGTGCATCTGACGCGGGCAGAGATCGTGTTTCACGTCGTCTCGATCACAAGGGTGATCGCATCGACCGTCGTTTGGACCACAAGGGCGACCGTATTAATCGCCGGCTGGACAATCGGGGTGATCGAGTAGACCGGCGCCTTGACAACCGGGGTGATCGTATTGATCGTCGCCTGGACCGCAAGGGCAATCGCGTCGAGCGGCGTCACGATAATCGTGGACATCGTAATAACCGCCGCCGGGCGCAGTAAACAACCGCAAGACTCTGGCGTTTCGCAAGGCCCCGCGCATCTCGATGCCGGGGCCTTCTTTACTGCGTTACGGCGGTCCGGGCCGTCCCCGCTTCCATCTCAATCCGGATGACATTAGCCACGCCCCGATCCCGGGGATCTGATGCGGGCCGAAGCTCGCCCTGGTCACGCCAGATAAGCTGAACGTCCCCGAATTCCCAGCTGTGCGGCTCGACCCGGTAACCGCGATCGCCGAGTGCGGAGATGGTTTCCTGCGGCAACGGCCGGCTGATGCTCATCGTGATCAGGTCCGGCGGCAGCAACTGGTGATGGAACCGGGTTGCGCCAACGGCGTCAAGCGGGGTCATGCCGAAGTCGATGACGTTAACGATAGTCTGAAATACAGAGGTAAAGATCGTCGACCCACCCGGGGTGCCGAGCACCATTGCAACGGTTCCGTCTTTGAGAAGAATCGTCGGCGACATCGACGACAGTGGTCGCTTGCCCGGTTGTATTTCATTCGCTGTGCTGCCAACCACGCCGTACACGTTAGGCACGCCCGGTTTGGCGCTGAAATCATCCATCTCGTTGTTGAGCAGGAAGCCGGCTCCCGCGACGA
>JADFGH010000301.1 GCA_022567775.1 Pseudomonadota bacterium
CTGGACTTCACGGGCAGCACCTTTGAAGGTGACAGCGTTTCGGTGCCGGTGATTGCCGATGTCAACTACCCCGGCGCGCCCGGCGCCCCTGCCGCCAACGGCGATACGGCCTATACCCTCATTATCATGGACGGGAATGCGGTGCGTACCTATTGGCTCACTCAGGGCGCCCGGGATACGACCGATGCCTGGTATCGTGTCACAACCCCCAATCCCAATGGCAGCATTGTCGACGTGCTGAATCTGCCACCCGACATCCTATCCGTGGGCGGATCAGCCGTTATTCAAGGCGAGGGGGTGGTGCAGGCGGTCGCCGCAATAGTCCAAGCCATCGCAACAGCCGGCCTGCGTTTTTGCGAAGACGTCGATAGAGGCTCGGTTTTTCTGGCGTCCAAAATTGCAAGGCATACCGCCGGCTGAGGCCGGTATCGAATTCTCCGGCCAGCTGATTCAAGTGCCGACGCAAGGAATCTAATTCCGCGCGCTGGCTCATAGCGCTGCCTTCTGAGTGACGAGAGCAAGTATCTCATCGGCCGCCCGCTCGGCACCGTCGAGATCGATGGTCGGCATTTCGCGACTGGTGTCGACCAGCTTCAGCAGACCATCGACAGCATCACGTCGCTGATCAGGAGTCTCGCAATGGGAAACCACGACCGGCGCGTACCGCGCAATCATGTGCGCGCGCCGTGTTTGATCGTCCGCCACCTGCATATTCGGCACCAAAAGACTGGGCACACCAGACTGGACGATCTCGTAACAGGCATTGTAGCCGGCGGCACTGGCGACAACGTCGAAGGCGCGCAGGTAACGGACGAGAGGATAGACCGATATGGTCGGGACATCATCGGGCAAAGGCACGTCACGCACTGAGATCGGCGCGCGCGCCCAGACCGCGGTGACACCCCGTCCGCGCATTTCTTCGAGCAGTCCGTGAGCGACATCGGTCACATCTTTGAGATTGCCCGGTCCCAGGGAGAAAAGCGCGTAGCGACCGTCGTGCTCCAGTCCGAGCTTGTCACGTGCTTCGTCACGACCCAGAAGTTCGTCGCTCTTCAACAGCGTCACGGGCGGCGTCGTCACCTTGCGCCCTGGCCGTTCAGCTCGTTCTATCGTGAAGTCAGAACCGACTTCTCCAGGCTGGATCACGAGGTCGAAGTCACTCTCCTTGACCGGCACCGGCTCGAAGTCCTCTTTGTGCAAGCCACGGTTAGACCAAACGCGAACTGATATGCCGTACTGATCACAAGCATGCATGAACCCGTGGAACGGCCACGTACCGTCAAAGACCACGGCGTCAGGTCGCACGTCCTCGAGCATCAGCCCGAAACGCACGGCCAGCTCGCGGTTCCAGGCATTGATATGCGAACGCGACCAGAATTCCGATACGAAATAGTCCGCCTCGAATCCCATGTCGTGAATGATCTCGATAGCCGAAGCCAGTGAAAAGAATATGGGTCTGGCGCGACCTCGCATGCGACGCGCATAGGCCAGGCAGCGGCTCAGATGACCCAGTCCCGAACCGTTGATATTGAAGAACAGAATGCGAGGTAAATCGTTGCTCAATGCATGCTCCGAAAGGCACAAGAGCATATCATCATCGTCGACGACGAATAGGTCGACGACACCGCGTTGTCGAGATACGCTGTAATCACCGAAACAAATTAGACTAGCGGAAAATTCTAAGCATTGAACAAGAGAAGAGTATGCGTTGTTGCGCCAGTCCACGTTTGGGATGATGTACGCGTTTATCAAAAAGAATCACGTACATTGGCCGACGCTGGTTATCAAGTCAGCTTGATCGCCAGAATACCGTCGCCGCAAACCATCAATGGCGTCAAAATTATTCCACCCGTAGGCAGTTCCAGATTTCGACTGCTCAGATTTCTGTTATTGCCAGCCGTTGGAGTCCAGGCTCTGTTGCAGAATGCGGATATCTACCACCTGCATAATCCCGATACGCTTCCTATCATCATCCTTTTGCGAATTTTTGGAAAGAAGGTCATCTATGACACACACGAGGACTTTTCCAAGAGAATTCTAATCAAAAACTGGATACCGAAACTGTTGCGAAGGCCGCTGGCATTCTTTGTCAGCAAATCAGAATCTCTTATATCAACCATTGCCACAGCGTCGATCGCAACCCAACAAGATGTCGTCGAGCGCCTGAATAATAATGCGCTTTTACTGGGTAACCCGCCGCGAGCGAACCAGGAACTGTATGCGAGAGTAAGCAAGCTCGCGCACTCGATAGACAGCCAGGAATGTCAAGTACGGGCAGTCTATATCGGCCAGATCAATCGGCCACGGGGACTTTATGAAATGGTCGATGCCCTGGCAATCGTGAACAACACCACATATGTTCGCCTATGGCTTATCGGGCCGGCAGACAAAGATGATCTGGATGGTGCAAGCCGTCGTCCTGGCTGGCAATACGTGGATTACATCCCGAGCATGGCGCAGGAATTGGCGTTTGCCTATGTTGCGCGCGCGGATGTTGGACTGATCGTGATTCGGGATGTTGGCGGTCACGCATCAATTGATCCCAACAAGCTGTACGAATATATGATGTTTGGTAAACCTTTTATCGCTTCAGCATTCGATGTCTGGATAGGCAAGCTCGCGAACACTGACGCTGGATGGTTTGTCAAACCGGATTCGGCCGATGAAATCGCCAGTGTCCTGCTGGAAATAGCAGAAAATGGCGAAATTGCAGTTAATAAGGGTGCCAACGGCAAGGAATTCATACGGCACTATAACTGGGAAACGGAATCGCAAAAATTGTTGGAGCTTTATAGTGAGATAGGAGCTCAGCATGGCTGAAGTCTTCCATTCCTTCAGGAACCGCCATCGGCCGGTCACTGACACCACTCGTAACGAGAGTTTGGTAAGTCTTGTCGGGATTTGCAGGCAAGAACAAGATATCGAGGTGGATCAGATCAGATAGAAACTCATGAACTGGATATCTCCGATTACGCGGCAGCTATCAGCGCCTCCGTACGAGAAGCGTGCGATACGTTCGGGCTGGACGAGCCACGTTTGATCGTGGAGCCCGGACGAGCGATCGTGGGCAGGGCCGGTGTCGCCGTGTACTCGGTCGGTGGGATTAAGAACATCCCCGGAGTGCGCAAGTACGTCAGCGTAGACGGCGGGATGGGGGACAACATCCGGCCGGTCCTTTACGGGGCGGAGTACTCGATCGTGAAGGCCAACGGGCCCGGCGAACCGGCGGCTGACCCGGTAACTATCGCGGGCAAGTTCTGTGAGTCCGGCGATCTGCTGGTGAAAGACGCCGTGCTCCCGACGCTTGAGCCCGGTGACGTAGTGGCGGTGGCGGCTGCCGGCGCGTACTGCCTGTCGATGGCGAGCAACTACAACATGTCGTTGCGGC
>JADFGH010000302.1 GCA_022567775.1 Pseudomonadota bacterium
CCAGATCTGCCGCTCCCAATCCTCCTTGAGAATTCGTCCTTGGTCCCGTTCCGGAATCGTCAGACCATCCATTCCGCCGAGGTCATGAATCGTGTTCATCGACGGTATCCTTTATGCAGGTGACGCAAGTTTTTCCGCGCCGATCATCGAGTCCCTGGTCACGAGATCTGCAAGTTGCGCCTCGGTCATGCCCTCTGTCCCGGCCGGGCGCTCGGGAATGACGAGATAACGCACCTCCGCGGTGCTGTCCCATACCCGCACTTCCACGTCATCATCGAGTTCGAGCCCGAATTTTTGCAGCACGCCGCGCGGATCGATGACCGCCTGAGCCCGGTAAGCGGTGTCCTTGTACCAGGAGGGCGGCAACCCCAGCAGGGCCCACGGATAACAGGAGCAGAGTGTGCAAACGACGAGGTTATGCACCTCCGGTGTGTTTTCCACGACAACCAGGTCCGTGCCCTGCACACCGGTGAGGTTGTCTTCCCGCGCAACGGCGCGTGCATCTGCCAACAGCCGCTGCCGATAATCGGGATCGAGCCAGCTTCTTGCCACAACCCTGGCCCCGATATGCGGCCCGACCTTGTTCTCGTAGAAATCGACCACGGCATCCATTGTCGCCGGATTGACAAGATTTTTCCGGGTGAGAACAGAGACGAGCGCTTTGGTGCGCACAGCGTAATCGGATTGCACGTACTCCTCCGCTTCCTGTGCGCCCGCAGTACCCGCCGCAGCGCCGGCAACTACGGTCGTTGCCGCCATTGAGGTCTTGCTTATGAATTCGCGGCGCGAAACCTTGTCGTCTGCCATGCTTCTCCCCTGCGCATTTGACGCTCTAATTGCCCATTCTGGTTTTTGGTGCTGCCGGCGCCAGCCAGGCTACCCGCTCAGTTGCTGGCTTTCTTCTTCGGCGTCGGCACCAGGTTGACGCGGCCGCGTTTGCCCAGGTGGCGTTCGTTCAATTGAGCGACCATCTCCTGCACTGCCGTCGTCACAGCACGGAGGTTCCCCTGTTGATAGCCGTTAATGGTGTTGCTGCCTTCAAACGCAATCACATATTGATGCCAGTTGGAGCCTTCCACACCGGGCGGAGGCTCTGCGCTCCGCACCGATACAATCTCGTAGTGTTGTCCCTTTACTGAGGATTCATTCATCATTTAGTTTCACTTGCAGTTGATCGAGTTCGCCAGTTCCAGTGGAACAGCCAATGGTTCAGTTTATCGAAAATCAGGCTCAACCGCCGATCTCAGTGCTTATGGCGATAGCAACTGCCAATTCCCGGATCGAGGCCTGTCTGCTTCGCAGGCGAACTTATTAGACTGATTCTAACACGGTTCCAGCCTGGCATCTGTAAACTCCGAAAAGTAGATATTTACCGGAATTGTTCCCAGCTATCCATTGTTGGACTATTCTCATAGTCGAAGGCGTGAAGGAGTCTGACGTGATGAAATTGGTTAGCGATATTCTCAATTCCAAGGGGCATGAGATCTGGGCCGTCAAACCTGATGACACGGTATTCGATTCTTTGCAGCTCATGGCCGAGAAAGGAATCGGGGCGTTATTGGTAATGGATGGAGACAGGCTCGTCGGCATCGTGACTGAGCGCGACTATGCTCGCAAAGTCATACTTGAAGGAAAATCCTCCAAAAGTTCCTCAGTTGCAGAAGTCATGACAAAACGGGTTCTCTGCGTGGGCCCGGATCGAACCGTAGATGAGTGCATGGCGCTGATGACAGACAAGCGCGCCAGACATCTACCCGTCCTCGATCACAAGCGTGTTATTGGCGTTGTTTCCATTGGTGACTTGGTAAAAGCAGTGATCAGTGAGCAACAGGTGCTCATCGATCAGCTACAGCACTATATTTCGGGCTAAATACGACTTCGACACGAAAGTTTCGACTTCGTTGCTGAACCAGGAAGCAGGCAATTACTGCGTAACCGATGGCTGCTTCGGGCAGTCGGAAGCAGGCGTCAGGACAATCGAGGTCTTTTCCGCAAACACGACTATAATTGTGTATAGGGGAAAAATCATGAAATGTTTATATTATCTCGCACCTACGCTAGCCAGCACTCGCACAATTTCCGATGATTTGCATGCCATTGGCGTCAAGGACTGGTTCATTCACGTGATCAGTAACGACGAAGCTGGTCTTAAGAAAGAACGGATCCATTCCAGCAACTACATTGAAACCCTTGATTTTTTGCGTACCGGACTCCTTGGTGCCTATATCGGGTTCTGCGTCGGTATGTTCGCTGCCTTTCTCATCATGGCTACCAGGGTATTTGGCCCGAACGTATCTGTTGTTGCGTATTTTTCCGTGATTCTGATTGCCACATTTTTCGGTGGCTGGCTGGGTGTGCTGTTGGGTACGGGCATGGAAAACAAAAAGCTGAGTCAGTTTCATGAAGCTATTCAAAATGGCCAATACCTGTTCCTGATTTATGCCAGGAAAGGCAAAGGCAAGACAATCAAGGCGATGATGCGTGACCGACACCCGGAATCGGAATACGCGGCAACTGATGAGCACTTCATGACTCCGTTCAGCGATGTAGTACGCAGAAAGCACGTAGCATCACAATAACGGCACGTCTGCAATCATCCCAATGCTAGTAACGAATCCAGGGCTGAAACATCAGTTTCAGCATCATGATGCTGGCGGCGATCATGTATGTGTGAAATACAGGATTGTCGAGGCTCGGTATTGCGGTTTCGATATTCATTGCGCTTTTTCTCCTGCCGGAATCACATTCGGTGCCGGGCATAAATGAATAGCTTATTGCGATTCGTGCGCACGACTAACGACATAGGAACGCAATGCCTCCGCTTCGGCCGCGGTCAGGTTTTCCGCAAATGACACCATACCCTTGTCGGCGAGGATGCCGTCGATGACAACAGCTCGCCAGCTTTCTTCCGAGGCGAGCATTGGTGAGTAGCGTAGATCCGGCAATACACCGCCGGCAAAAACATTCGCACCATGGCAACCACCACAATTTTTGGCGTAGTGAATACGACCTTCGTCGGCCATTTCGTCATCGCCAAAGGCCGGCGGCGGTTCGGCGCGCGCACGAAGTGGCGGCGGAGGTGGCAATGCGGCCTGTCCGCCGATCTTGTAGGCGAGAACGCGGCTGATGTTTTGCTTGTCGCCGTCAGGGTTTAGCTCCTCGCCCCGAATCAACGCAGATACAGATCCCCAGCCGGCAACCACGGCAATGTATTGCTCACCATCGGTGGTGTAGGTGACGGGTGGCGCGGTGATTCCGCTTTGCATGTCGGCCGTCCACAAGCGTTCGCCATCGGTCGCACGGTAGGCAACAAACTCTGAGTCAGCATTGCCCTGAAACAGGAGATTTCCTGAGGTCGACAACAGGCCGCCATTGTGCGAGCCCG
>JADFGH010000303.1 GCA_022567775.1 Pseudomonadota bacterium
TGGTCCTCGAAATATCGCTCGTAGACTTTGTTCATTACCTTGTCAGGCATTTTCAGCCCCTCAATCAGCGCGGCAAGCAGTTTCATTTCTGCCGCGTCCTTTTGATTATCCGCTGAAATTACGCTCAAAACCATCAGCATCAGATCTTCTTTCTGGGCGAGAGCCAGATTGTCGTTTACAGCAACCATGATCTCGTCGAGGTCGGTATGGGCGGCGAGTTCGTCCGAAGCCCGGGCAATCATATTCAATGCCTCGCCCGGCATGAGCTGATATCGATTACGCAGCAATTTCACCATGCGCAAAGATTCATCGAGTGAAATGCCGCCGTCGCTCTTCGCAACCAGCGCCAGTAACGACGCGATCAATGTCTGTGCTTCATGATCGACCGTAACGCTATCCAATCCGATCCTGATTCCGGTTTTTGAATAAATCAGGTCCGCCAGCGACATGTTAAGGATGACCCGAGTAGCCGGATTCCCCGGCACTGTCGCCGCTACCGTAGGCGTCCAGCTCAATAACATTTCGATCAGGGTCGCGGATAAATATCGCGGACATGTCTCCAAAACTGAATGACCCGGTAATTTTTATGCTGTTTTCGGACATAAAGTTCCTGGCGTGGTCCAGCGAACTCACCGTAAGCGCCACGTGAGTTATGCCCGTATGTTTTTCATCCACATCCATCAGGATATTTGAGTCTCCCGGCGTATTGGCAGGTCCAAGCAGGTTCAGCACCACGCCGGACGGGTGCTTCAGGATAATCGGGTGCCCGTCTTCATAGCCGGCATCGGTAACAAATGCAAAACCCAGGAGTTCATAAAACGCGACTGACCGTGTCTTGTCCTTGATTCGAATACCGATGTGATTGACGTTTTCAATGTTAAGCATCTTTTGTCCTTGAATGCGCAAACACGGCATCGGGATAGATTCTAGCCGACTGGCAGCTCAGTTGCCGGTGCTTCTGCAACCAGGAAAAATCCCAAAGAGCCAGATTTTTTTCCAAACGGTCGAAAATGTTTCCGCTGTAACACGGACCCAGGTAAACAGGACGCGTTCTTGCCCTTGCTTTTGCGCCAGCGCAGCGATTTGTCAGGAGGCATCTTTGGTACCGGTGCGGCTCAAGAAACAGGAACGCATCAAAGGGTTTCGGGGAAAACTCCGGTGGCAAGATGACCTCGACAGAATGAGAACGGACTAGTGGTTCTTATTGATTCCAGCGTCTGGATTGAGTACTTCAATGGGGAATTGAATCCTCAGACCAATTTTCTTGACGAAATCCTGGGCGTTGAGCCAGTCGGGATCGGCGACTTGATATTTCTGGAAGTGCTACAGGGATTTCGAAGTGACAGCGAACATAAAAAAGCAAAATCGCTGTTGATGGATTTGACAGTATTCGAAATTCTGGGCAGAGACCAGGCGATCCGGGTAGCCGACAATGATCGATTCCTTCGTAAAAAGGGTATCACGGTCCGCAAAACCATCGACACGATAATTGCGACCTATTGCATTAACCGCGGATTTCCACTGCTCTTTACAGATCGGGATTTCGAGCCGTTCGTCCAATACCTGAATCTCCAACCAGCGCTTGATGACGCCTGACAATTTCCGGGATAATGCACGCACTTCTTGTAATCAATGGGACGGTTCGCATGGGCAAAGTTACTGCGCGGCACATATTGGTGGATACCGAAGAGAAATGTCAGTCGCTTAAAGATGAGATCGCCGGCGGTGCCGATTTTGCTGACCTGGCAAAGGAGCATTCATCGTGCCCGTCGGGGCAACAGGGTGGTGACCTGGGAGAGTTCGGACCTGGAATGATGGTGAAGGAATTTGACGAAGTGGTATTTACCGCCGACCTGAATTCAGTACAGGGTCCTGTGCAGACGCAGTTTGGTTACCACTTGCTCGAGGTAACCAGTCGCACTGACTGAAACCGATGCTTGTCTAAGCGACATCCTTCGATTCAGGATCCTCGCCGGCCAGGTCGTGGAGTCTGACCGGTAGTTCGCGAATGCGTTTGCCGGTCGCATCAAAAATGGCGTTGACCAGCGCCGGTGCGATGGCGGGCGTGCCAGGCTCGCCGGCGCCGCCAATTTTTTCGCCGCTATTGATGATATAAGTCTCGATGTCAGGCGACTCGTTCATGCGCAACATCGGGTAGTCGTGAAAGTTGCTCTGCGCAACAGCGCCACGATGTATCGAGATCTCGCTGTATAGCGCTGCGGTCAAACCGTAAACGATGCCGCTCTCCATTTGCGCTTTGATGCCGTCGGGGTGCATTGCGAAACCCGCGTCAACCGCACAGATAGCCCGGCGTGGCCGTACTTTGCCCTCGGTGACTTCAACCTCGACGACCTGTGCGACGATTGTGCCGAAAGACCTGTGGATAGCGATGCCGCGACCCCAATTCTCGGGCAGCGGTGCATCCCAGTTGGACTTTTCTGCTGCAAGGTCAAGGACCTTGCGGAATCGTGGTGTTTTCTCAAGCAGGTCGTGACGATATTGATACGGATCCTGCCCGGCCTCGAACGCAAGCTCGTCGATAAACGATTCCGTGAAAAACGCGTGCAGCGAGTGATCGACGCTGCGCCAGAATCCCCAGGGTACATGGGTCTGTGATTCTGCGAAGTGTATGAACTGGTTGTCGATGCCGTATGGAATGTATGGCGCTTCCTTCGGGTCGTGCTTCTCTACATATTGATTGACCCACGCTGTCGGTTTTCCTGAGCTATCAAGCGCTGCCTTGAAGCGGCTCAAGCTTGCCTGGCGATAATGGTCGTGGCGCATATCCTCCTCACGCGACCAGATCAGCTTCACAGGATAGTGCACTTCATTGGCAAGACGGGCCGCCTGGATCGCATAATCGGGGAAGGCGCGACGTCCGAATCCGCCGCCGAGGTACTGGTTATGCAGCACGACGTCCTCGAGATCCATGTCCAGAACGCCTGCCACTTCGGCTGCAAAGCCCAGCGGGTTTTGTGTGCCCGTCCAGAGTTCGCAGATGTCATCATGAACCCATGCCGTGCAATTCATGGGTTCCATAGTGGCATGTGCAAGGTACGGAACGCGGTACTCAGCTTCAACAGTTCGTGCAGCAGTTGCCATCGCCGCATCAACGTCACCGGTCTCGAAGTCGACGATCTCGTCGCCGTTTGCAATTGCGGTATCCATGTCGTTTGCGAATTGCCCGAAGATCTCGCTCTGCTCAACGGTTGCGTTGCCGCTTTCCTCAAATACGACCTCAAGTTGGTCCAGGGCCTGTTTGGCCTGCCAGTATCCGTCGGCGATGACAGCAACTGCAGTGTCGAGATTGACCACCTTGCGAACGCCCGGCATATCCTGAATGGATCTCTCGTCCACGGATTTAACGTTGGT